>CANRKR010000004.1 GCA_947631275.1 uncultured Akkermansia sp. | reverse complement strand
AAAAGAACGAGCACGAACGTGCCGATAAACTCTGCGATGAATTTCTTCAATGCATTCATGGTAAATATGAGGTTAAACAACGAGCCGAAGCTCGACCTTATCATAGATCACCACCGCTCTCATGGCAAGAAAAAAAGAAGAGACTTTCCGTGTACAGACTGTAAAATCAATCGTTTCCGTACTCGTAAAAGTAATGGAGTTCGATGGATTCTCCGGGTTTCACAGTGAACGTCCATGCGATGACGGATCGTGGATTGCCGGAATAGCTGGGACTCACGTTGATCCTGCCCTCCTTGTCCGCCTCGATCACGAGTCCGGTGACCTCCTTGGTGAGGCGCAACTCCATCTCCCGGTCGGAGTTGTTCCTGAGCGTGATGGTTCCCCGAAAGATACTCACCGTGGCGGAATCGTTGCCTCTCCCGGGAATTTTTCGTTCCTCTCGCTTCATCAGCGCTTCGTTGCATTGCACCGTAGCTTGCAGGCTCTTGTTGAGACGCAGCAGGGTCTCCGCTCCAGGCGCAGCAAAATACAGCGTGGAGCGCGCCGCTATCTGCCCGTCCACGGTACACGTGACGATACCCGTGCTCCATGCTTGCTTATCGATATTAGTGAGTCGGACGCAATGCCACACATCTGCCACCGGTTCGCCGCGGCGCGAGAGATTCTCCAACATCGACTGATTCGGCACGCGGCAGGTGTACACGTGGCTATAGGGAACCTCACAAGAGAAAAGGTCGCGCAAGATGCTCTTCCCCCTCTCACAGCTGAAATGCGGCAGGCTGTAGTAGAAGAGATCCTCCACCTGCTTACTGCCCTCCTCACCTGAGAGGGCAGCTCCACTATCATCTGATTCCGCTACGCAGGGCGCCGCCACAAGATTGTACGCATTCTTCCTGGCCAGCCGCGAGGTGACTCTCTCCTCCGTCAGGATGCCCAGCCTCGTTAAAAATTCCTGCAGCTTCATCGCGCGGTTGAGGGGAGAGTCAACCATTGCCTCGCCAAGTGATGGGAATCCGCTCACCAGCTGAAGATCGACGTCTTTCATTTCCGCCATCTCGTTGATGATATTGGCTCGGCAGGTAAGTTTCGCCGTGTCTTTTTCACCAAGCTCCAGACTGTACTCCGGCAGCCAACTCATGCCATTGGACACGTAGCCAAAACGGAATTCTTTTCCCGGATTCGGCTCCTCCAACATCGCCGTCACAATGTTGCTTTCCACCTTCTTCACCGGCAGCTGTGGCGCCTCGTCAAAATCCACGCCCACCACCTCCTCCGACACCACGCTCCGCACGCCGCTTTCCGTCTGCACCAAGATGACTTTCGGCGCGTCTGAATCCACGAGTTTCTGCTCCTGCAGAAAAGATCCCTCTTGCCTGCCCTGTTCCTTCTGCGCCAATATTCTTCCCTCCAGCTTCCCGTCTCCCTTGAGTGAAATCCTCACCTGCTTCCCAGCATTTGCCGCCAGCAGATCCGCATAGTCGTAGTTTTTTGCATTCTCAGCGCTCTCAATGCTGCTGCCCTCCAATTGCCGTACCCCACTCGCAGAGTCCCACCAGATTGTGCCCAGCAGGGCGTCCGGCAGACCAGTGAGTCGCACGCACGCAGCGTCCGGGAGGGTGACAGAGAGTTCCACCCAGTTGTATCCATTTTTAAAAAGAGCTACTCTGCGCACCTGCGCCTGTACGCCCGAATCCCCATCCGTAGCCATCAGCAGGCCACTAAACAGGGTCAACACGCAAAGGAACGATGTCGTCTTCATTCTTCTATTCTGCACGGGCGATTTTTCGTGTCAAGAAAACAAAGAGACAAAGAAGGGCAAGTTCATCAGGAAAATAGATCCATTTTGAAAATGGAGGCAGAAGCTTTATCGGTGTCCCAAATTCTCGCAGAAACGCACCCCATCCCTCGCCTGCCTACCTTACATCACCCATAGCCTCGCCCTGTGAAGGATTCTCCATCCACTCATGACGCGCCCTGTATTCTCTTCCAAATCTGCCCGATCCACAGTGGGTACAACCAGTCAGTAACCTTCACAACACAACGGTCTATAGTTCTTCTCCATGGCTTTCTGTACTGAGGATTGGAAAACCAATCTCACGCCTGCCAAAGACCGGAAAGGCGCCAGGCAACACGATGAAAGACGTCCAACTCCTCAATAAGTCTACTTTTTGTAGAAAGGTGACTTCTTATAGGCGGCGCGCATGGCTTCCACATCTGCCTTAAACTCAGCATTGATCGCTTCGATACCTGCCACATCGGCGCAGCGGAAAAGCATGTTCCAACGCTTCCATCCCGCATTACTCGCTGAGGGTTGAGAGATTTTACCCTGCGGATTGTAATACAGTTTGCCCCCATAATTTACATCTGGCGCGTGTACTTTGAACCCACTTTCTACGGAATTGGTCTGTCCCCCCGGGGGATAGGCAGATTGACCATTCGGATTGAATATCAGATGATTCATCTCTGCAAGCCATGAATAACGCGGAGTTTTATCTATGGATTTCAGAATGTGCGTAGCAGTTTGCACGGCAAGAGCTTTTAACTCCTCCTTGAAGGGAGCCGCAACCTGTTCGTGACCCACGGCGAGAGCTGCCTTGGTGGCCGCCACCCAGTCGGGAGTCATTTTGTCGGTAGCTACCTCCGAGAGTTTGCGCTCCTTCCCCTGCTCATCCACAAAGAGGGCGTTATCATTCGCGATATGAGGCGCCGTATAGGCGGGAGCATTGCTCTGCGTGTAGCAGAAGCCCATGTTTTCCGCCAGCCAGGCGCGCCGCATGCCAGTCGACATACGGCGTAAGGCTGCAATTCCCTCCTCGTACTGCGCACCCCCGGACGAAGCGCCCCCTTCCGGAGAAGTGCTGCCCATGGCGGATTTTCTCGACGCTTCGGGCAATTCTTTTTCCTCATTTTCGCCCGCAGGCGGGATGTATTCGAGCACCTCGTCCGGACCTAGTATTAAGGTGCAGAGGTGGATGAGTCGGAATGTTTGCCCATATGAATTGTACTGTTCAACAATGCTGTAGGGAAGCTTTCTTCCCACGGAGTCCACAAAAAATGTCTTAGTCCTATCGACGCTGACCATGGAGACTTTCCACGTGCGGCGATTGTGAGTTTCAACCGTTGAATAGCCACCTCCCAGATCTTGAGCCGGTGAACCATCCGCATTAATAAGATTACCGGAAATTTCGGCTCTCATAAGGTCCCGCACTATGGGCGGCATCTCCTTGAAGCGATCCTTCGCTATGTGCCTTGCCATCTGTGTAATCGATTCCCTGTAATGACCCAAAATCGCTTCGTGAGAAATTTGTTGCAAAATGCCGGGATTGGTACCGTTCACCAGGTTGTCACCACCGGTCAATTTTTTCCCATTTGGCAGAAAAATTGTCACATTCGGATTCAGCCCGCCGCTACTGCCGTTATACCCAGCCTTAGCGTGATCTTCGAAATAAAGCCCGATGGCCGCTGCTATTTTCGCGTATTTCAAATCCTCGTTGGGAAGCGAAGCCAGCATCTCATCCGCCGCTGCCAGCAAGGCCTTATTAGCCTCATCCTTCTGTTCTTTCATCTGCGCCAACCTCTGTTTGTACTGCTTGCGCATCGCTTTCACCTCCTCCGGGAAGAGGGCGAGAATGTCCTTGCCTCCCACCAGATTAGCACAGCGCCGTACAATATCACTCCACCTCCGGTACCGGTTCCAGCGACAAAAAACCTCCCAGACCTTCATTTCTTCCCCACTCGCACCCATACAATAACCATTTTCCCAGTCTCCATAATATGAAAATTTGGCACCGCATTCCAATGAATACTCGTGCTTCTTCTCTGATGCGCTTCGACCATCCTGATAGTAGAGCTTCTTATCCAGCGTAGCGAGCAATGTCCAGCGCATATCATCCGGCATTTTCTTCATCAGGTATTTTGCCGTGTTGCGCACGATGCGATCAATATCCTTCTTAAAAAAGCTCAAAACCGCTCCCTCTTTGAAGAGTACGTTAACTCGACGAGTAGCTTGATAACATTTATCCCATGACTTACTCGCTTCCCACGCCGGCCCAAAAGGCAAGGGTCGCCCACTCCTGCCTACGAAAAAAGCCTTCGAGGGATTTGTGCTTGGCCCTTCCCTCATGACTTGTGAACCATCCGTAGCAAAGCAGAGCCCCAGTTGCTCACACAGAAATCCGTCTTGTGATTGAGTCGGCATCTTTCTTACATCCTCGACAAGTTCTGAAAGTTGCTTACGTCGGTTTCCCTTGATATCAGAGACATCAACTGGTTTGTACTCCGCCCACGCAGTGCATACCGAGCTCACTAAAGCAAGAGCTCCCCATATCATCATTCGTATTGATTGTTTCATAAAAATAGCTTCAATGCGACAAACATAAGAGGGTGCAGGACAACCGACCTACACGAGGCGAAAGGGAAAACAAGACAGCACGGCTAGCAATATCAATATATCGCAATAAACAGGGGGGGGTAACAAGATATTGTGTGCTCCTGTTTCATGCCTACCAAGCGGAGTCATGCTATCATTCAAGAAAAAGGAAGTCAAGTTAAAATCTCAGGATGTGCATTTCAAAATTGGACGCATCAGGTTACCGACGCAAAAAAGGTGCCGATCAACTCTTTACGTGGGCATATTATTTTTCTCAAAAACAACCGATTATAAACCACGACACCCGGGCACATTTTACTGTCACTACCTCAGGAGGTAAGCACATCCCTTTCTGAGAACGTCAGCTTGTTGGGTTCTTACTCCAAAAGGAAAAATATCCACTTTTATCCCCTGCCATGTCCTCGGCACCCCCTCTCGCCCGGTGCATCTGTTGCTGCTGTTTCACAGGGGAAACTATGATAACGGCCCTATTAAACATTTTTCCTTTGTAAAGGGATGACAAAAAACGCATTTTGTCACCAATATTCAGCAATTCAGACAGCTTGACAAGACGTACTCGGCGTAGTATAGTGCGGGAAGACCATGAGATACGAGGGATTGTACACAGCTATTATCACTCCTTTTCGCGGCGGGGAGGTAGACGAGTCGGCTTTTCGTCGGTTAATTGATACGCAAATTGCCGCCGGGGTCACAGGAATCGTGCCCGTAGGCACTACCGGGGAATCTCCCACGTTGACGCATCGAGAGCACATGGATGTCATTCGCATCGCCATTGAGCACTCGGCAGGACGCTGCCAGGTCATCGCCGGAACGGGATCAAACTCTACTGCTGAGGCCATCGCAATGACCAGAGAGGCAGAACAAATGGGCGCTGACGGGACATTGCAGGTGTGTCCGTACTACAACAAGCCCTCACAGGAAGGACTTTATCGGCACTTCAAAGCTGTGGCAGAGAGCACTTCACTGCCGGTTCTGCTCTACAGCATCCCGGGTCGCAGTGGAATCGAAATTGCGGTAGCGACGGCGGCACGGCTGGCGAAGGATTGTCCGACGATACGTGGCATCAAAGAAGCCGGTGGTAGTGTGGAGCGCGTGAACCAATTGGTGCAGGCGTTGCCGGAGGATTTCTCTGTGCTTTCCGGGGATGATGGTCTCACGGTGCCGTTCATCTCGTGCGGAGCGGTGGGGCTGGTGTCGGTGACATCAAATGTGGCGCCGGTGCAGATGAAAGAACTGGTGGATGCCGCGCTGAGCGGTGACGGCAAGAAAGCGCAAGCGTTGCAGAAGAAATACTACCCTCTGATGAAAGGGCTGATGAGCCTGGATGTGAACCCTGTACCGATCAAAGCAGCATTGGCGTTGAGGGGAGATATCACGTGGGAGCTGCGGCTGCCCCTGGCAGAGTTGGCAGAAGAAAAGCGGGAGCAGCTCGCAGAGCTTCTGCGTCGCTTCGATCTGATTGCCTGATTGTGACATACCGAAAAAAGTCCAGACAATGAATATACTCGTAACAGGTATCTCCGGGCGCATGGGACAAGCGGTGAAACAAGCCGTCGAACTCTGCGCAGAAACCACCCTCGCTGCCACCCACGATGCGGGGCAGGATATCGCCGCCGCACTGAGCAAAGCGGATGGCGCCATTGATTTCTCCTTCCACGGTTTCACTCCGGAACTTGTCGCCACTGCCGTGGCGCAAAAGAAGCCGCTTGTCATTGGCACCACCGGGCATACGGATGAGGAACGCGCTGCCATTGCCAAAGCTGCCGGGCAAATTCCCATTGTCTTCTCCTCCAACTACTCCATCGGTGTAAACACCCTCTTCTGGCTCACTCGAAAAGCGGCGAGTATCCTGCAGGGCTACGACGCTGAGATCGTGGAGATGCACCACCACCACAAACTGGACGCTCCCAGCGGGACGGCTCGTTCACTCGCCGAAAAAATTTGCGACGCGTGGGGAATGGACTATCAAAAGGATGTTGTACACGGGCGTGCGGGGCTTGTAGGAGCGCGACCGCAACGCCAGATCGGCATGCACTCGCTGCGTGGCGGTGATGTGGTAGGAGATCACACTGTCATGTTCGCTACGGATGGCGAACGTGTGGAACTGACGCATAAAGCCGGCAGTCGCATGACATTCGCCGGGGGCGCCGTGCGCGCCATGCTGTGGGTGAGCGCCCGCCCCGCCGGTCTCTACTCCATGCAGGATGTTCTTGGTCTCACAGACTGAATCGTGCGGCGATGCCACCCCTGCCGTGCGACGCACCGGGTTTTCCCTCGGCTCCAATCGCGGAGACCGTCTGGCGTACCTGGAGCGCGCCTGCGATAAGCTCGCCGCGCTCTTTGGCGACCTGAGACTCTCACGCGTATACGAAACGAAGCCGGTGGACTGTCCCCCGGGAAGCCCGAATTTTCTGAACGCGTGCGTGGAGGTTTTCACCACGGAAGCTCCGGAAGAAATACTTGAGCAAATTATGCGTATCGAAAGAGAACTCGGTAGAACGCGCAACGGGGAACACGGAGAGCCGCGCACCTGCGACATCGACCTTCTGTACTGTGGGGAAGAGCAGCGGCAGAGCGAGCGACTTACCCTGCCCCACCCCCGCATCGCGCAGCGTCGCTTCGTGCTGCGACCTCTCTGCGATATCGACCCCGAACTCAAACTGCCGGGGCTGGATGGAACCATGGCAGACCTGCTGGCGCAACTACCCGGAGAAGGAAAAGATGTAAATCTCTTTAACTTGTAAAGCTTCCATGACCACAACGGAAAAAATCCGCGCAATAACAGCCTGCAAAGGGATACGTCCTGTTGTGCAGCTCACGGCGTACGATTACCCCACTGCGCGCCTGCTGGATGAAACAGGAGCCATTGATATGCTTCTGGTGGGTGATTCGCTGGGCATGATGGTTCTGGGTTACCCGGACACCACGAGTGTGACCCTGCAACACATGCTGCACCATACCGAAGCCGTGGCGCGCGCACACCCGCAGGCTCTGCTGGTGGCGGACATGCCGGTGCACACGTACGACACCCCTCAGCTGGCGGTACAGAGCGCAAAGGCGCTCATCGCCGCAGGTGCGGAGGCAGTGAAACTGGAGGGAGGAGCTGCTGTACAGGAGCAAATACGAGCCATCATTTCCACCGGAATACCCGTGCAGGGGCACATCGGTCTGCTTCCCCAGCATATCAAGGAGGACGGCGGCTACCGCATGCGAGGAAAAACGGATGAGGAGGTAGAGACGCTGCTGCGCGATTTGCGGGCCGTGGAAGCTGCGGGAGTGTTTTCGGCTGTCATCGAATGCACCCGGGCGGAAGCGGCAGCACAGCTCACGGCCTCCTCTTCTGTCATCACGATCGGCATCGGATCCGGGCACGGTACTTGCGACGGCGAAGTGCAGGTCTTTCACGATCTCGTAGGCGGTTTCCCCTGGTTTGTGCCACGATTCGCAGCTCAGCACGCGCACACATCGCAAGACATCAAAGCAGCTGCGCAAGCTTGGGCAAAAAGCTTGATACTTCCTCCATCCACCACCTTGTCCGGACAATGACCTACACCGAAATCGGCAGCAGTGGCATCCGCATTTCGCGTATCTGCGTGGGCGGCATGTCCTTTGGCACTCCTTCGGAGGATTTTCATCTCTGGACGTTGAATCAGGCTGCAACGACCGAGATGATCGCACACGCACTGGAAGTAGGCGTAAATTTCATCGACACGGCAAATTGTTACTCGCACGGCACGAGTGAGCAATTCATTGGTCGCGCCCTCAGGGAGCTCGGAGTATCGCGAGAGAACGTCGTCCTCGCCTCCAAGGTATATTTCAACGAAGGCATGCTGTCTCGGGATGCCATCCTGCGGGAAATTGACGGATCCCTTCAGCGCCTCGGAACAGATTATCTGGATCTCTACTACATCCACCGCTTCGATTATACCACGCCCATTGAGGAAACGATGGAGACGCTCGACGAATTGGTGAAAGCGGGAAAGGTTCGTGCGCTGGGGGCCTCTGCCATGTATGGCTACCAGTTTCATAACATGCAACTGGCGGCGGAAAAGAATGGGTTGACCCCCTTCTCTGCCATGCAGAATCACTACAACCTCATTTACCGCGAGGACGAACGTGAGTTGATTCCCCTCTGCCGCCAATACAACGTCTCTCTCATTCCGTACAGTCCGCTGGCGGGCGGACATCTCACTCACAGAGGGTGGAACACGGACAGCGCTCGCAGCAGGACGGATCGCAATCTGCGCAACAAATATGACGCCTCGAGAGGGGCAGACGTACACATCGTAAATCGCGTGGCTCAGGTTGCAGAGGAGAGAGGAACATCCATGAGCGCCGTAGCTCTGGCGTGGCTCTTCGCAAAGGGAGTGGCTTCTCCCATTGTCGGAGCAACGAATGCTGCACACTTTGACGACGCGGTTGCCGCGCTGGAGCTGGAGCTCACGAAAAAAGAAATCGGGCAATTGGAAGAGCTCTATACTCCGCACGCCGTCTCCGGAGCACGTCCTCCCATCGTTTAACCTTCTACTTTTTCCCCTTCATGCCTTCTCAGCAACAACCATCGGGGAAACCCGCCTGGCGCGCTTTTTGGAGCCTGCTGTGCATCCAGTCTATCAACTCATTGAACGAAAAAGGCGTGCAATTCATCCTCATCGCTCTGGGCATCTGGCTGGGGCGTATGCTGCAGTACCCTCTTTCCGTCCTCATCGTGGTGCCGTTTGTTTTATTTTCTCCGGTAGCGGGATGGATTTCGGATCGTTACTGCAAGACCAAACTTCTGCGCTCCATGGTGCTGTTGCAGGTTGTGGCCCTCGTGGGCATCGTCGCTGGGCTCTTTATGCACAGTGTGGCAACCTCTGTGCTGTTCTTCTCCGTCTTTTGCGTGCAGGCGATGTTTTTCAGCCCCGCAAAAAAGGGTCTGGTGAAAGATATGGTGGGCACGCAAAATATCGGGTTCGCCAGTGGAATGCTGGAAATCAGCTCACTCCTCGCCCTGCTTGTGGGGCAGGTGGGAGCCTTGTGGGTGGTGTACGAACTGTTACGGCGCTGGGGGGAAGATGCAGGCTGGGAAGCAGCGGCGTGGCCCTGCGGCGCGTGCCTGTTCACGGCGCTCGGTGTGTACGCACTGAGCCTGTTTCTGCCCTGCTACCCGGCGCAGAGCACGCGGACGTGGAAGCGAAGCATCCTCTTTGAACACCTGACGCAACTCAAAATGCTGTGGAGCGATCGTGTCCTTCGCTACAGCGAGATAGGCATCGGCTTCTTCTGGTTCATCGCGGGGGTGATGATGCTTATCGCTCTGCAAATGGCAGAAGAGGCACAAGGAGTGGCAAGCCCGGCAAGCAACGCGCAGCACTTCATGCAAGTGCTCGGACAGCAAAAGGATTCCGCCATGCTCATTGCATGGATCAGCGGAGGCTCAGTGCTGGGCGGCGCGCTGGCATCCATGCTCTGCCGGAGGAGCATCAACATACGCCTCATCGTTCCCGGCGGCATCGGCATCTTCCTCTCGTGCTCTGCCCTGCAGCTGCTGCCATACGGGCATCCTCTCTTCTATGCATCCCTTGCCGGAGCAGGTTTTTTTGCCTCCGGATACCTGGTGCCGCTCAATGCGTTGTTGCAGGATCACGCGGATGATGCTCGCCGCGGCGATGTTATTGCAGCCGGGAATCTGGTGGACTGCGCTCTGGGTATTCTGGCGGTAGTGGTGCAGCTCGGGATGCGCGCAGCGGGGATGGATGCTCGGATGCAATGCGCTGTGCTGGGAGTCGGAGCGCTGCTCATCACCCTATACCTCACCCGCGAGCTCCGAATCGCCCCTCCCTTTGGAAATCAGTGTTGAATGAAACGCAACCGTTTCACACAGCCCATGCCCAGAACACCATTGAGGGCGGTCATCAATCTCTTCTGCTGGCGCTGCAATTCAAATCGCACAGCAGGATGCGGCGCGGCGATGACGGCGAGGCCATCAGAGAGAGAAATAAGCTGCGCGTGCTCCGCCAGGTACTCTCCGGCGGCTTTGCGCCAGGCATCCGCCAGCATGGCGGAATCAAATTCTCCCTCGCGCAAATTGAGTTTGCTCATCACTTCTGCCAGAAGGGATTTCATCCCGCGCACATTTGCCCCTACGGGCAACAATGGTTCCTCGCCGAAGAAATCTTCCAGAGCCTTCCGCCTGTAACACTCTCTCCCGGTGACAACGCGTTCCGGACGCTCGGAACCATCGGGGTACATCCTGAACACGTAGCGAGACTTCGACGAACGCCCCCGCATCATAGTGCGCACCACCCTTTTTGTAGCAGCATCCGGCGGCATCCCCGCGGATTTCCCGCCCTTTTTGCGGGAGGAATCAGAAGATGTGGAACGGCGACGAAGCATGAAAGAGACAAGAAAAAAGACCCCGGGCGAGAGAAACCGCTCCGAGGCCTGAAAAACAAAATAAAGACACGAGAGACGAGAAATCACTCGCCATCATCCCCGATCGCCTGAACGGGACAACCTTCCATGGCCTCAGTGCAGGAGGCGAGCTCCTCATCGGTCGCAGGTTGCTTTTTCACGTAAGAAACGCCCTCATCATCATCGCGAGCGAAGAAGTCGGGAGCCGATTCCCGGCAGAGGTCGCAATCGATGCAATTGCTATCGACATAGAACTTTCCGGGAACATTTTTCTCATTTTTTTCATCAATATCAGCCATAATGTGCAGGGCGCTCCTGGCCCGTGGATATGATGCCTGATGTTTTTTACGAAAGCAATCTTTTTTTATTGCAAGGCGGGATTTTTGAGAGGAGAATGAGGTGCATGCAAGCAAGCTCCCTCTCGGAAAAGGGATCCCCTGAACTATCTGCTCCACGCGAGGCGCGAGTTGCCATGGCATGGTGGGTGCGCTATCTGCTCAGCATCGGCGGCGGGCTCACAATGGCGCTGGCATTTCCCCCATACGACTGCGGAGATCTAGTGTGGCTTGGTCTGCTCCCACTGCTCAGCGCATTGTGGTGCGGCGGAAAAAAACGCAGCCGGAAAACTTCTTTCGCGCTTGGCTGGGTCTTCGGGATGAGCTGGTACAGCGTGAGTTTTTGGTGGATTCATGAGGTAGGAAATGTCTTTGACATCCCGATGGGGGTCTTCATGGCAGTCGCTTTCGTACCGCTCATGGCCGTGTATGCCGTATTACCGGGGCTATGGGCGCTCATCGTTGGACGCATGCTCAAGCCGCTACCACCGCCAAATCCCACTGATGGGGAAACAGTGGAAGAAAAGAGGCAGCGTTGGGACGAATGGGCAAGGGCGGACGTTCTTTCCTCTGTCCGTGCTGCTCTGGGTTGTGGAGCGCTCTGGGGCCTGGTGGAATGGCTCCGGGGTCAGGGCACTCTGGCGTTCACGTGGAATAGTCCGGGTCTGGCGCTTTACAACGGTCTTTCTTTTGTACAGTGGGCAGAATTTGTGGGTACGGCGGCTCTCTCGTTCATCCCGATCAGTATGGCGGTCATCCTCTGGCGAGCCTTCCGGCGCACTGTTCTGTGTTTCCGTGAGGTGGGACACGGTCACCGTCCGTGGGATTTTTACGCCGGGGTGATTATTCTCTTCGGTCTCTTCGCAGGCGGGTTGGCGCTTTCTACGGCATATTCCCCAACCCGTATGCTGCGCGACAAGGAGGTCATTCCTCTGCCGGTGCTGGCCGTGCAGATCAACAAAGACCAGCTGGAGCATATTCGCGAGGGACGCTCCCCCGCACAGTATCGCCAGTATCTCGACGCCACTGTGCAGGCATACCATGAAATCATGCGCGACACCATGCAACAAGCGGCAAAGATGACGGACATGGGGTTGCCTCTGCAACTGCCTGTCTGGGTGGTGTGGCCGGAGAGCGCCCTGCCCTTCCCCTTGTGGATTTCGGAAGATGCGCGTGATCGTGCCAGACCGGATGCGTTGACCGATGAAAATCTCATGAGAGGTGAGGGATTGCCGCTGGCTCGGCAGCGCGTGCGCGAGATGGGGGGGCAGAATTTTGTACTCTTCACCGGAGCGGATCAGGTCCTGCTGCGGCGCAGCACTACGGGAGATCATCCGGCAGGTATCCTCAACTCCCTCGTCTGCGTCCCGGAGGGCTGGGAAAGTCTGCAAAGCGCCGCCAAACAGCATCTCATGCCTTTTGGGGAATACATTCCCCTGGCGCAGGATGTAGAGTGGATCAGGCAAGCCTATTCAGAAATCACCGGCACACAGGTGGGCGAAGGTATCCGCCCCGGGGAAGGTACCGAGCCGTTGGTCGTCCCGGCTCCGGGACTGGATAAAAACATCGGGGTGATTCCCGCCATCTGCTACGAAGACACTGTGGGGGATCTGTTGCGCCGTTTTGCCCGCCCGGGCGCACAGGTGATCGTCAACGCGTCCAATGACGCATGGTTCCGCAGATCGGCATGCGGGGTACAGCAAGCGCGATCCGCCGCCATGCGCTGCATTGAGCTGCGCCGTTCCATGGTGCGCGCGGCGAATATGGGTGTCTGCTGCACCATCGCCCCGAACGGAGCGGTGATTCACTCTCTGCTGAAGGCGGATGGCACCCCGCACCTGCCGGGCTATAGCTACGGCGTGCTGCCGGTGGATCCAAATGCCGGACTTACCTTGTACGCTCGTTGGGGCGACTGGGCGGTGTGGGTCTGCCTGCTTGTCGCCCTGCTCTGCCTGCTGCCGAGTTTCAGGAGCAAACAGAAAAACCATCAACCCGCCTGAAAGACGCGATCCATCGCCTCTCTCATCTCGCGCACAGCCGCCGCCAGTCCTACAAATACAGCGCGGGAAATAATGGTATGCCCGATATTCAACTCGGAGAGATGAGGCACCTGCGCGAGGAGCTGCAGGGAGGACACTCGGATACCATGGCCGGCATGCACTTCCAAACCTAGTTTGTGAGCACACTGCGCGGCGTGAATGAGTCGCCGCAGTTCAGCCTCTCTCTCAGCTCCGGCGGTGTCGGCAAAGCGTCCCGTATGCAGCTCTACCATCGGCGCGCCGATGGCGGCGGATGCCTCCACCTGAGCAATATCCGGGTCGATGAACATACTCACTCGACAACCGGCGGCGGTAAGGGAAGCAACGAGATGCCGCAACTCGCCGGGGCGGGAAGCGACATCCAATCCTCCCTCGGTGGTAACCTCCTGTCGCCGTTCAGGAACGAGGCAGACAAAATCCGGGTGCAGGTTGCGCGCGAAATCAAGCATGGCAGGAGTAGCTCCCATCTCGAGATTCAGCGGCAGGGGAATCTCGTGCCGCACAGCGTGAGCATCCGCATCCTGCATATGGCGGCGATCCTCGCGCACATGCAGGGTAATGGAATCTGCCCCGCCGGTAAGAGCTGCGCGAGCAGCCTCCAGCACAGACGGTTCGGGAACAGCCGCCGTGGACACGCCGGCATAGCGAGCCTGACGCAGAGTCGCTACATGGTCAATGTTCACTCCCAATTTCATACCGCAGTCCCGGGCACAAAATCAGTGCAGGAAATGGCGAACACCGGTGAAGACCATAGCGATGCCGGCGGCGTCCGCCGCATCAATCACCTCCTGGTCGCGGATAGATCCACCCGGCTGAATGCACGCGGTGGCGCCGGCATCAATCGCTGTCTGCAAACCATCGGCAAAGGGGAAAAGGCCATCAGAAGCGATGACGCTTCCTTGCAAGCTCAATCCGGCCTGACCTGCTTTCCAAACGGCGATCTTGGCAGAATCAACGCGGCTCATCTGACCGGCGCCAATGCCGAGCGTTCCGTTCTTATCGGTAAAGACGATAGCATTGGAGTGCACCTGCTTGCAAACACGCCAGGCGAAGCGCATAGCTTCCATCTCATCTGCCGTGGGCACACGTTTTGTGACCACTTTGGCATCAAGCCCATCCAAACCAAGCACTTCGTCGTCCCGCTTCATGGTCATCACACCACCGGGAGCAGTGCGTACCATGGGGTACTTGCCATACTCACGCCAGGCATCCATATTGACGCGCATGATGCGGCAATTCTTCTTTTTTTGCAGGATGACACGAGCCTCCGGCTCATAGTCTGGCGCTATAATAACATCCGTGAAAATAGCTCCTACAATGCGGGCAAGCGCTTCCGTCATCGGACGATTCATCACGATTACCCCGCCAAAAGGCGCCTGTGTATCTGTGCGATACGCAAGCTTCCATGCCTGCACGAGGTCATCATCATCCTGGCCAACGCCGCAGGGATTCGTATGCTTCAAAATACCGACCGTAGGACGGCGGAAATTGGATATAAGCGATGCAGCCGCATCGAGATCTAACACGTTGGTGTAGGAGAGTTCCTTGCCCTGCAGTTGAGTAAAAATCTTGTCAAAGTTCCCGTAGAGAACGCTGGGCTGATGGGGATTATCCCCGTAGCGCAAGGTCTGAGCAAAGGGGAGTGTGAGCGAAAAGTTAGCCTTGGTGCTGTCCTCCGCCTGGTGCCCCAGATAGTTCGAGATCGCGGCGTCGTACTCCGAAGTCCGCATGAATACCTTAATCGCCAATTTCTCACGCGTCTTGAGAGTAGTCCCACCCTGATGTGCCTCCATCTCTTCCAGCACCATCGCATAATCCGCCGGATCCGACACCACAGTTACGGCGGCATAATTTTTCGCCGCAGAGCGCAACATGGACGGTCCCCCAATATCTATTTTCTCGATAGCCTCGGCCAGAGTAACCCCACTTTTGGCAATCGTCTCCTCAAAGGGGTAGAGATTCACACAGACGAGATCAATAGTGGGGATGTGGTGCTGCTCAGCTTGTTTGCGATGCTCCGGGAGGTCGCGGCGTTGCAGGAGGCCACCATGCACCATGGGATGCAGGGTCTTAACACGACCGTCGAAAAGCTCGGGAGCTCCGGTGTATTCAGAAATTTCGGTGACCTGGAGCCCAAGATCCTTAAGGAACTTGCAGGTTCCGCCCGTTGAGATGAGCTGCACACCTTGTCTGACTAGTCCTTTTGCGAATTCTTCCAGTCCGGTCTTATCGGAGACTGACAGCAGAGCGCGTTCAATTTTGAGCGTTTCCATGGGGCACTATCTTGTGAATGAGTCCTCCTGCCGGAAGACGTCGGCAAGACTACACCTCTTCACGGGAAAAAGCAAGTCCAAATGGAAGGAAGGCAAGGTAGCAACACACGAATTCATCGCTTGACAAAGCATATCAAGTCCGCTAAAAGGGAGGATATGAAAAGCGAGTTCGCCATCCTTGTCGCGGTGCTCGGCTGCCTGGGTCTTGGTTTTCTGCTGGAACCGTTTATGATGCCTGAAAAGCAGAAAGTGGTGCAGCAGGAGCTTCCCCCGCCCCCCGAACCGATAGAGGAGCCCATCGTGGAGCCGGAACCGGTCAAGGAACCCGAAATTGTGCAGGAAGAGACGCCGGAGGAACCCGAAGAGGTAGATGATCCTGAAACGACGGATGTTAAAAAAATGGAGATTGTACAGGAGGATAATGTACAACCTGTTGAAGAAAAAGAAGCAAAGAGAGGCCCCTCTCCCACGGAGTGGACGCATCCAAAACAACTTCAAAAGAAACTGGCATCGCGTATACGCACGGGGCTGAGTCACGTGAACAAGGACAGTGTGCTGAAATTTATCAAAACCCCGGAAAATCGGTTGGCTGTCACTCAATGGGAGCTGCTGAACAGGGCCGATCTCGACAAGCTGGAGGATCTGATGAAAGGCAAAGGCGTCGCGGATTCGCTCGTACCATTGCTCAACGATCTGCAATGGGTGTCAACCTTTGTGTACGATGGTGAATTGGAGTCAGCCGAGACGGCACTGGCCATGGTATACGATTTCCGTCAGGCAGATCCCAAAATGGATGAGGATGTGACCCCCGAGGATGACGTGCCCGTGCGTCCCGGTGTGAAGAAACGCATCGCTGCGGCAGTAGCAGTGGAATTTACTCGCAACGGCTGGTACAGTGGCGCATCCATGTCCAACAAAGGCAACGCGGATGACTCGAAGAATCTGGGTAGTATGCCGGGCACCAGGTCGCGCAAGCGCAAGGCTGAGCGGGAGGCTCAGAAAAATGCCTACCTCCTCGCTCGAGAACGCTACTTGTTCTTTGCCGAGAGCTGGGATCAAGGTCTCCTCAACTCGCAGTTCGGCAACCTGCCGGATTGGCTCCTGCACTTCCCTTGCGGTTGGAAAGGTGACAGTCCCTTTGGTTCGGCAGGTTCCATGCGTTGGATGCGGGATAACACCTCCGCCCCCGCCATCAAATTCACCGACATGGCCTTTCAGGTACCCTATTTGCCGCTCAACAAGTTTGGCGATACCATCTTCACTCCCCTCTATTACGAACCGTTCAACGTACTCTACCCGAATAATTTTGCAAAAGCGGTGCGTGATATTGGCGCCGTGTGCGGTGGGTGTTCGCATTTCGGAGCGTCATCCTCCTGCGCCAACGGGGTGCCGGCCATCACGGTTGGAGAGCCCGGCCATTGCTCCTACGCCGTGTACGCCGATGGAAAGTGGCATCCCAGCTTCACCATCTCCGATGAACGTCACCCTCATTGGAAGGTCTGGGGCATGAACACATGGAGCGCGCTGGAAATGATGTCTGACATGTATGCGGAGGGGCAGCGCACGCGCGACGCGCAACTCATGACTTCGCTGGGTTCCATGATGCTATCCAACCACAGCGCAGATAAAGCTCTTCAGGTGTATGAGATGGCTGTCACAATGCAACCTCTTTACAACCCCGTGTGGAAGCTCTACCTGCAAGCAGCGGCAAAATCGCTCAGTCGGCACCCCTCGCGGTCTCTTGGAGTGAATGACTTCGTCTGCTCCTCGGTGGCGCCGAAACATCCAGAAATGTGCGCGCTTTATTTGACGGAAACCATCTATCCGTCGTTGCTTAAGGCCCTGCGGACGTCGAAACAAAAGATGATAGCCTTCAAGAGCTTTTTTGATAACTTGGATGTGAATGAAAAAGCGGAATGGGATCTTCAAAAATTGCTGAATTTGCAATACGACTCCATCGGCAAGTCTTTCGCCAACAAAGAGCGATACTTGCGCATGGTGGCTGACACCGTAAACCGTCGTCCGAAATTTGGACCCGCTCTCAGCTGGGCCATGACCAGAGCATACGGCGAAAGCAGGCGTATGGGCGACAAGGTTCGCGGCATCGTGGACAAGCTCCTAGAGGCCTTGCCCAAAGACGAGGCCGAGGCGCAGGAAAAGCACGCGTTGCTCTCAGCAACGGTCGTGCGCGCTGCGGAGGAAATGTGCGCTGCGGCGATGGTCGCTCCCGGTCGTCTCAACCCTCGCGATTTAAATTATTTCCTTGATCTGGCAAATAAGTACAGCGCCCCCTACCTTGAAGCCAAGAACGAGGACAAGATGCCGGACTTCCCCAAACAGGAAGGCAAACTGGTTTCAGAAGGAGGGATGGTTATGATGGAGAAATACAACCCGGATCAGAAAACCATCGTGCAACACGCAGCTGCACTCACGGCTCGCGGTGGTCGTATTCTCTCAGAAAAGGGCAATCATGTAAAAATCACGATTCAACTGCCGGAACCCGCCAACATCACCAGCGTCGTCATCGTCCCCACCGAGGGCTGTAAGAAGTACCGTGAGTGGAATATCGAAACCTCCTCTGACGGCAAGAACTGGGAACTCCTGGCGGATTTGCCCGATTCTAAAGACGAAGCCTACGCTTTGGTCGATTTGGAAGGGCGCTCCCGTAAGGCCAAATTTCTGCGCATCGACTCAGGAGCGGAACAAATGGTTGGTATTGATTTCAGAGCTGTTCTCGTATATGACAAGCACAAAAAATAACGGTACAAGATTCACTCGACTACTCCAGTTCATCTCGCTCCTCGCGTTCGCCGTCTTCCCAACGGCCCTCGCGCAGGAAGGCGCATCTCCCGTGCCTGAGGCGCCGCAGGTGGCAACCGATCCCGCCCAGGAGGACGCGGCAAAAAGCTCCCCTGCGTCCCGTCGTGACGCCACCTTCTCCGACGCTCTGCGTGAAGCCGGACCCGACGGCATCATCGTCTTCTGCTATGGTCCTGACTGGAACCGACGCAGTGTCCGCATGCTCAAAAGTTTCTGGGAGCGTCAGGAGGTGGAACAAGCGACAGGCACGGCGCGCCTGTTGGCCGTGCCCTTCTACCAGAACCCGACGGATGAACAAAAAGCGAAAGCGCAGGAAATAGCCCGGGGGATGCCTCAGCCGCCTTTCGGAGTGTGCCCGTCGATTCTCCTGTTAAACAACGAGGGAAAAATATACGCCTCCCTGCCGGGTATGGATTACCTAGGGGATGAAAGCGGAAAGCTCGGACTGGAAAACATTGCAAAAAAGCTGGAAGCGTTTCGCAAGATGCGCGAGCTGCTTGCCAAGGCCGATGAGGTCGTGGGCCCGGCAAAAGCCAAGATACTCGGAGAGATGATGGATCTCCCCATCACGCTGCCGAAGGATATTGACAAACAGATCGCTGAAGCAGACCCGAACGACACCACCGGCATGGTAGCCCGCACCTCATATAAACCGCAGGATCTGCTCTACAAACTCATGGGAACGCAGGATGGTTTCCTCTCTCCGCAATTTGAGCCGAATTTGAAGAATATGCTGCAGGAAAGCATGAAAGTTATCCAGAACGAGAATCTTCACATGGCAGATCGCCAGGAGGCCTATTTCCTGCTCATTGGGCAGGTGCGACGCGAAGAAGGTGCCAGCGCCCACTTCAAGCAGTTAATCAACGCTTGCATCAAACTGGATCCGAATTCCTCCGCCGCGACTATTGCGCGCTCACTTCTGGAAGAGTGGGGCACAAGCAAAGCATCTCAGCCCGACAAAAAGAAAAAGGATAAAAAGAAGCACTGAGATCTTGCCTCCTTTCACTCTTTCTCCTCTCCCGCAAGGGATGCCGTTTTTTCACGACATCCCTCCGGCGCTGGTGCATTTGCTCTGAGTTGGTAAGCCAGGGATGCGGCTTAGTCCATCCAGAACCTTTCACTCGGTTAATTTGAGGCGTCAGAATACAGGAGATTGCGTACTTTCAAACAACCTCGTATTTTACTCCGGTTAAACGCCTTCCTGGCGCTTTTACCTTGTGATAACCCTGTCTGCGCTTGCTTTTCTGTTGGCAACAAGATAGAATGAGCGACATGAAAACAAGATTCCTTCCCGCTGCACTGGGGCTGCTGTTTGCCTTTGGCGAACTTCCTGCGCAGAGTCCGGATCTCGCAAATGAGAGCAAAGATTTGGCACGCATGGTGCGCCATCCGGACGGCTCTCGCTCAGTGTATAAGCGGCAACGAGGAACCAAGGGCATGCGTTGCGCCAGCTACACGGCAAGCGGCAAGCTGGCTGCCATCAATGATTACCATGAGGGGAAATACGGACAACTCACGGGTTGCATCATCTACGATCACCAGCGCAAGCCCATCTACAAGGTCAACTACGGCTATGACAGCTCGGCGCGGCTCGTGGAAGAACGCATGTACTCGTGTCCTCAGGGGAAACTGGTGCAGCGAGTCATCTACAAATATGATGCTGCAGGCAATCGTTCCAAACCGCTGATCATTTCTCTGGGCACGGAAAGCAGGCAGCAAATCGCCCCGACCATGAGGGGAGATGAAAATCGCATCTACCGGGAGATGGGCGGAGGCAAACAAAATCCTGCATTGCCCCGCTGAAAACAAAACCCGGGCGCCGAGGCGCTCAGGAATCAACTCGAAAACATATGGAGAAGATCTCATGGCAGGCGCGAACCGATGACGGCTGCAAAGTGATATACGAGGCGAGTTATTTCGGCAAGTGGTGGCAGCTTACGTGCACACCGAAGGTGTCTCGCTCTCAGAAGGGTGAGGTGGAATCCATTCCCGTCGAATTCACGCGCGAGACCTGGGAAGAGCTGCACGATGTTCTTGTACGCAAATATCAACGCCGCCGCGTAGCCTGGAACATCGTGCAGCATGTGGAAGATATCCTGGCGGGAAAAACAAGCAATCAACGCAAAGACCAACGGCATCCCCATGAATGATCACGACATGATTCACTGCAAAGAAAAAAAGCGACAGCTGGCCCGTGCTGTCGCCATCATGCACCGCCTGCGTGCGCCCGGCGGCTGTCCGTGGGATGCAGAACAAACACACGAGAGCATCGTCCCCAATCTCATTGAAGAGTGCTATGAATGCATCGATGCAATACACGCAAATGACATGGTGCATCTGCGCGAGGAGCTTGGCGATGTGCTGCTGCAGGTGCTCTTCCACGCCGAAATGGCGGCGGAGAACCGGACGGAGAATTTTGACATTTACGACGTGGCCCAGGAATTGAGCGATAAACTCGTGCGACGTCATCCGCACGTATTTGGCAATGCCTGCATCAACGATGCGCAGGGAGTGCTCAGACGCTGGGATGAGATTAAACGCACGGAGCGCCACAGTGAAAGCAAGCCTCCGTTGCACGATACAGGAAAAGGATTGCCCGAGCATTTGCGCGCCCTTAAAATCTCTGCAAAAGCAGCGAAAATGGGCTTTGATTGGCCGGATGTTCAAGGGGTGTGCGACAAACTGCATGAAGAGTTGCGCGAAGTGGAAGAAACCCTGCCATTGGAGGACGCAGATGCGCGAGTAGAGGAAGAGCTGGGGGATTTGCTCTTCACTGCGGTCAATCTCTGCCGCCATCGTCATGTCAACCCGGAGTTGGCTCTGCGCAAAGCAAACGAAAAGTTCTCTCATCGCTTCCACTCCATGCTTGATTTGCTGCGCCGACAGGGAATTCAAAACCCCTCATCAACTGAGATGGAGCAGGCATGGAATGAAGTTAAGGTGAACGAACACCAACCCATCTGAAAAGGAGATGAGACGAGTTCTGCTCATGTTTGCTCTTTCTCTGATGGTCTCCTGCACCACCCGGAAGGTGGTTGAACGTCCGGACAACGAAAACCCAGGCGTGGCCGTAGAGCAGGCTGCGGCGAATCTCGGAAATCCTCTGCTGCCGAACAAAGGTGACCTCAACGCCGTCAATGTCAGTGTGAGCAGTTCTGAAGAGCTCGAAAAAATCGACAATGGCTCAAATGAGGAATTGATCTGGACAGATGCCGACCACCCCGATGCAGAAATCCCGGAGCTTACTGAAATCTTTGAACACAAGCGAAAGGGAAGCGGTTGGCAAGCCAACATGTCTCAGGCCGTCAAGCTGGCACGCCGCCGTGAACAACCGCTCATCGTGTGGTTTCACGACTCTGTTGTCAGCCCGCGCAGCAATGCCCTGGGCTCGGAGTACCTCACGACCCGCGAATTCCTGGATTGGGCTGACGAGCACGCCGTGCTTCTGCGTCTGGATTCCGGAGCATCGCGGGATGATAAGCGAGCCGATAATGCACCCTACCACTCGGATAACATCAACGCCCTGCAACGGCGCTACGGCCTCACCCGCAAACCTTCTTTTGCCATCATTACCCCGCACGGCAAAATTGCCGCCCGCATCGATGGGTTTGATGGCATGCTTTCCGGCTTTATCATCGAAGTCAAGGAAGGCGTCGCACGCGCCAATAAAGAATTCGCGCAGTACAAGGAACGTCTTGCTGAACGCGGCTTCCGGAATTGGACCTCCTCCGCCGGCGGACGACACATCTTTGCCAAACTCATGCGATTCGATGCCGAAAAAGGGGTTGTCTATCTCAAAGAAAGCGGAGGGCGCATCACACGCACCAAACTTGCCCATTTCTGCCGTCAGGATATTGAATACCTGCAAAATCTGGACCTTTCAAAGAAAAAAGAAAAATCTCCCAACGCAGGAGGATCCACCCTATGAGTAAATCCGACGCCACAAAAGCGCGCATCATGCGTGCAGCAATCAGCGCGTTCACGGCTCTGAGCTACCGCGGCGTCACCCTGCGGGAAGTGGCGAGAGAAGCCGGTGTGACCATGGGCGCTATCCGCTACCATTTCGGATCAAAGGCCGATTTGTACCGCGATACCCTGGCTTACCTTTCCCAACCGTATAACACCGCATGCCGCAGCGCACTGCAGGCTGCCCTGCCCTCCGGCGACGCGCGCGCCATGATCGCCTCCTGGCTCACTGCCCCCCTCACTCACTGGCCAAAGGATGAAATCGCCACGGGAGAACAAACCCTCTGCTTCCTCAACAAAATGGGCTACGAGTCCCCGGAACTCACCCGCGAAGTTTATGAATCGCACTACGCCTTCGCTCTTGCAGAGTGGGCAGAAGCTGTACGATCCTTCTTCCCCGGCATGCGGCAGGATGACTGGCTATGGTGCCTCACTTGCCTGCGCGGCATGTATTTCAATCTCATTGCCCACGATGAATTCACTCTCTGGTCCCTGCCCCGTGTGCAGGACAAATTGCAGGCTCTGCGCCGTCTCTCTGCAGACGCGGTAGCGCTGCTGCTGACCTATACTCCGAAAAGCGCGAAATAGCAGAACCAGGGACACGGCCTTGCCATTCCGCATTTCATCGCCCTTTTCTCACTTCCAGAATTGAGCTGATCCGCCGTCCCGAAGTGGAGCGGTATAGCGTGTGCGCAATAGCTCGGTGCTGCGGTGCCCCATCTCCAGCTGCAGCGCAGGCAGGTTCCGAAAGTACTGCGCGTGATAACTGGCAAAGGTGTGCCGCAGCGTGTCCGGTCTCCAGCTCATAAACCCGGCTGCGCGGCGCAAAGCCCGCCAGCGCCGATCCCAGTTCGCAGGAATCAGGCACAGCTCTTCCGCCAGCTTTCGCTTCACCCGCAGTGGCACCACGCGCCCTCCTCCCGTCTTGCTCGTCTGCGAACGTACAATGACCACCCTCTGCCCCCAGCGAATGTCCTCCGGTTGCAGTCTCCTCACTTCCGCCGGCCTCAGCCCACAGTAGAGCATGAGATAGAGTGAAAGGTACATCTCCCGGTGCTGCGGGCACTGCGCCGTGGCTTCCAGCCGCCGCACATCCGGAATATTCAGGGGCTCGATGATCTCTTCCTGCACGCGTGGCGTACGGATGCTGTCTATCGGGTTCTCGCTGCACCATTCCTGCCCCTGCCCGTAGGTGAAGATGCTGTGCAGAATCGCTCTCGCCTTGCGGTAGCCGTGTGGGCTCTTCCCCCATTCCCGCTCCAGCATCTCACGGCATTCCTTCGCACGCACCGCCCTCAGCGGTCTCCCCGCCAGCGCGCGATCTCGCATCATCCGTCGCACAAAATACCGCAGGTCTCGCCGGTACACCGGTCGCAAATCCGCTCGCGCCTC
This sequence comes from uncultured Akkermansia sp., assembly GCA_947631275.1. Lineage (GTDB taxonomy): Bacteria > Verrucomicrobiota > Verrucomicrobiia > Verrucomicrobiales > Akkermansiaceae > Akkermansia. The sequence continues at coordinate 32,660 of CANRKR010000004.1, read as the reverse complement.
CACGCTCGCCCAGGCCGCTTCTTCCAGACTCACTGTGCCCTCCTCTCTCCTCCTCTCCTCAACCCCGGCCCGTATCACCTTGCGCACCGCCTCTATCACATCTTCCCTCCTCAATCCTCTCATTTTCTCTCCCATTCCCTCGAGCGCTTCCAATACCAATCGCGCGGCGTCCTCACCACGCAACCCCACTCGTTTGAGTAATTCATCTGCTATTTTCATGATTTCGCTGTTCTCTTTTGTTTGGCGCCCTACAGCTTTCTGAATGCTGTGTCAATCATAATAGCACTTTTTCACCGGAAAATGAACGATGTGCGCCTCAGGGGGTCTAATGATTTACTTGCTTCGGGAAGGTTTTAAACACCAAAATTTGTTAATTATAAGTCTGAAACAGGATTACAGCATTCAGAATGCTGTATCATCAGCCCCGTTTGGTATTTTAAGCCTAACACACTGTTTTACTGTCTTACCACCATGAAACTTCATCTCCCTCTCCCCCTCCGTTCCGCCCTGCTTGCTGTTTGCGCGGTTGGGGTAACCGGTCAAGTAAGAAGTGCTGACTGCAACGCCTCAGGAACTGTTGGAAATCCGTACCTTGGACCTTCTAAGCTTACCTCTGATTTAATATACCAGGAGGGAACCAAAGAAAAATATCAGCACCATCACGGTGCCAACAACGTAGGCGGTCATTATGTCCACGATATACGAAATGAGGATCCATATTCCCCGCCTAAACAGTCTTATTCTAAGAGCATCCATTCCTTCTCTGTGAATTATGCTTGCGATGGTCTGGCTGGGCATGGGAGCCATTGGTTAGGGGAAGAGGTCAACATAATGCTTGATGGTGACAATCAGCAATATTCATATAAAGTGACTTTAGGAGAGGAGGATGGAAATGTAGCATGGATCATCCCCTATAAGCGAGCCACGGTCAGGATGGAGCATATGAAAGATGTGCTGATCAGTGGGACGACCCATGCAGAGGAATGCCTTAAAACTGGCGACAGTGAACAAACCCCGTGGCATGAATCCGCCGTGGCTACGACTGGTTTTTCATCCCATGGAAATTATATTGATATAACGATTTCAGACAGTGATAGTTTCACTTTTGAAAAAGGTGATTATACGCGCATAGGCGAAAAGCTTGGGGCACTGACAACAAAAGGAAGCTTAATTTTGACCGATGTCAATCAGGTTGCCTTCAAAGATAATGTAGGCACCGTGCTCATGGGGAGTAAGTTTTCCATGACGGGAGGGAGAAGCGCTGTTTTTTCGGGGAATTTACTACATGTATTTGACCAAAGCGAGGTAAGCTTCGACAGGATCAAAAAACTTGAGTTCAAACAAAACAAAGACTCCATTTTTTACAAAACCGCGAACTACTCGTCACCATGCGTCGCAAGCCTCAAGATCGCGAATTGCGAGACAGTTGAGTTCTCGGACAACACGGCGGAGGATGGAGTCATCGGGAGCCAATACGACAGTGGACTGGACGAGGAAATACTGTTTGACAATTGTGACACAGTGACTATCCAAAGGAATCATGCAACGGAGAGACGGCTGTTTATCGCATTCCAACCAAAATTTAAGAACTGCACGAATGTAACGCTGACGGGTAACAAAGCGGATCACGGAGAAGTGTTTTGTCGCCAGTTGAATTTTGAGGAAATCGAAGGCTCCATCAAAATCAATGACAACGTAGCCGCCGATATGGATGGGTCTGTAACATACGGCTACTTGGTAACGGGCAGCTACCGGGGCGAGATCATAGCGAGCGGAGTCGTGGGACAAACAAGCACGATGGAAATCAACGGCAACAGCGGCACGGGCAACTTCTGGAGCATGGCCAACAGTAAAATCGAGGCTTCCAACCTCGCTTCGTTGAATATCTGCAGCAACACACTCAAGAGCTCCACCAATGTTTCTTCTGCTGGAAGGGTACTCAGCACGCTGATCTTGGACAATATCAAGACCATCAACATCAAGAGCAATATCGTGGGTTTCATGGACTCGGAAGGCGGCACCGATAATATCAAGGGCGGATTTGACAGCAGCGCCTTGACCGGAGGTGGAGAAAGCACCATCAGCAACTTTGACACGCTGGAGATAGCCGACAACGTGCTCGGGTATGCCATCGGCGAAGAAGGAGTGGTAGAGACTTCCACAATAACCGCAAAAAGAGCGGAGACTCTGTTGACGCGGGCAATCATCAGTGGGAAGACAGGTGGCAGTCTTACCTCCTCCGTCAAAATCAGCGGGAACAAGCTGGCTTCCATCACCGAGGGGACAGACAATGTCACTTCCGCACATTACCTTAAGCTTAACAACCTGGCGGAGTTTGATCTCATCAATAATAAGACCGAGAACATCCACATGATCTTTGGGAATATTGATGCGAGCGGCGTACGTGACCTTGTGGTACAAGGAAACGAAATGCGGTTGGATGAGACCGGGAAATACGCGATGCATGCTGTGGCGCGGGTGCGAGATTGGGTGCAGGCGGCGGGAAGTACAAAGCTCCTGTTTGAAAACAACAGCGTGGTGAATGAAGGAAGAGCCGCCGTCTATGGGGCGGTCCTCTTCCTCTACAAGGATAGCGACTTTGCCTTCAACTCGGCAGCAATCACCTTCAGCGGCAACAAAGCGGTAGGGAATGCAGGGGTGAAAGGAGCCGGCATATACGTGCAATACGGAAGGAATGGAGAACGGAACCTAAGCTTGGCAGGCAACTCAATTAACATTCAGAACAACGGCATCGAGAGCAAAGCCGCCGCCACCACGAAGAGCTTAGAAGTCTGGGGTGGCGCCATCTACACGGCCGGCAGCGTGGAGCTTTCAGGCAGCTCTAAGTTGTCGCTGACCGGGAACTACGCCAAGGCGACCAACATGGCGTTCCTGACGGGTGGAGCTATCTACGCGAATTCGCTCAACATCCACGATAACGACGACGTAGAGATACGGGGCAACTACCTCACGGACGGCGCTACGGTTCATCTGAATGCCGTCACCACGAAGCAGCACGGGTCGGGTTCAACAATAAGAAGCTTAATGATGTTAAATGCACGAGAGGGGAAGCGCATTAACGTATACGACCCGATCAATGCAGGGGATATCTTGTACATCAACGGCGACGCAGAGGTGAAAAAGCAGCTCACTACCGCAGGAGCTGCCCCAACCTACGCCGGCACAGTGACTTTCTCCGGGGTCCATGCGCGGGAAGATCTGGAAAAAATCAAACAGGCAGTAGGTGCAGGAGCGGTCACGGACGATGAAGTTAAAGTCTCGCAGATGTACAGGGCGCAGGAAGTAGACGTGTGCGGCGGCACGTTGGCACTGGATCACATGACCTTGGAGGTCTCCAACGAGAATGGGGTATGGACTCCGACGTACACAGATGAGGAGGCTGGGGCTGCCAAGCTGGATTTGAGAGGCTCTTCCATCACTCTGACCCACGACTACAACGCCACAGCCACCACGACGAATGCGTCCTTTTCGGGAGAAAACCATATTTCGTTCACCGGCAAGGGCGATCTGAATAAATACAAGACGGTGCAGGCGACAGGCGGCGAGTGGACATTCTATGTGGAGGAAGTGAATAAGCAGACCGCTCTTTTGAACATCGAGAATGCGAAGCTGGCGCTGAAGGATCAAACCATCACGTTTGCCGCAGGTAATAAACTGAGTCGAGGAGAATATCGCATTCTTACTTACAGTGACACAGCCAGTGTAGACTGGGACGGAGTAACGTTCTCTGGGAGTAAGTCGGAGCACGTTGATATCAAGGACAAAGGGGATGTGTATTTAGTGACGGACAGTGGTCAAGTGACACTGATGTTCGAGTACGACGGTTCACAGTACGTTCCGCGTGACAGTACCACGTTGATGTGGAGTGCCACGGCTGGGACGTGGAGTACCGGCAAAGGAAACACAGAGGGAGTGTGGACGACGGAGACTGAAATTACAGATAAGAATTTCTACAAGGGAGATACGGTCGTATTCTCCACCGCGGCGGACGTGACCATAGAAGAGGTGGTGCGCCCTTGGGCGGTTCAGGTGAGCAACGCGACAGGGACGGTGAAATTCACCGGGAAAGGACAGATTACAGATGTAGACATTCCGCGTCAAAAAGTGAAACTGACCAAGGAAGGAGCAGGGACTCTGCGGATTGAGACCGCGAATGCCTATACGGGAGGAACAGAGCTAAAAGGGGGTACGATTGAGGTGACTCAAGCGAGTTCCCTGGGAATTGGAGAAGTGAAAATCGGTGCCGGCGTTTTGGACATGGGCAGTACGGCTCTGGCAAATGAGCTGCATATCGCCGGCACAGCGGAGGTGAAAAATGGCGAGAACTACGCCGGAAAGCTGACGCTGGACGGCGGAACCTTGGATGGCGCCGTGAATCTGGCGCAGGATGCGGAATTAAAGAACGGCACGGTGGCGGGTGTGTTGAGCGGCAAGGGAGGCGTGGTAGTGAGTGGCGGGGCTGTGACGCTGAGCGGCGCGAACACCTACACCGGCAAGACAACGGTGCAGAGCGGTACGTTGACGGTGAGCGGCAGCGTGGCGAGCAAGGAGATTGAGGTGCAGAGCGGTGGAACCTACAGCGGCGCGTTGGTCGGTCCGGATTTGACCGTTACGCTTGCGGGCGGTACATTGAAGGGTGATGTGACGCTTGATGGCGGCATCGCGCTGAATTCCACGGTGGAAGGATCCAAAGTGGACGGCAAGTTAAATCTGGCGCAGGGCGGTAAGCTGGGAGTTACGGAAGGATCGGGGCTTTTTGTGAAGGAGCTGGTGGCGGATGGTGGCACCCTCTCGCTGGATGGGAGTGGAGATTTGGAGGTAGGGACTTTTGCGACCACTGAAACAACCACTCAGGTGAATCTTGGTATGGATGTGCTGGACATGGGGTCGGGCACGTACGTCCTGCTGAAGTATGACACTCTGGCAGAAGGGAGCACGGCAGATCACTTGCGGCTGGAGTCGAGGATAACAGATGAGCGCACTCGCAAGCAATTTAATCTGGAGCTGAAGTCCGACAGTATGAATCTCCTGGTGAGTGGAGAATCCGCAAGTCTGGAGTGGAATCAGGGCAGCAAAGGCACCTGGGAGAACTCTGCCGACGGTGGATTCTGGGATACAGAGACCAATGATAAAACCTTTTTCAACGGCGATTCTGTCACCTTTCATGCTGCGGAGGAACCCGTGGAGGTCGAAGTGGTGGGCGGAGTACGCCCGGGCAGCATCAGCATAAAAGGCAATCAGGATGTAACTTTCCAGGGATCAGGCAGTATTACCGGTCGTGGCGCTCTTACCAAGGAGGGCAGCGGCACACTGCGTATGAAAACCAATAACGCATCCTATGGAGGGGATATTTCCGTGCTTGGCGGCACTTTGGAAGTTGGTCATGAAAACGCACTGGGAACCGGGGCGGTGCTGGTGCAAAATGCCAGGTTCGACGCAGGGAACTTTGCCGTGAACAACCCCGTGAAACTTGCTGGGACAGTAGGGTTGAAAGGCGCGAATTCGGTGAAAGAGCTCACCTTTGCCAATGGGTCATCCATCACGGCTGATGGAGCGTATGTGTTGGGGGTGAATCAGCATCTGCTCGTTGATGGTCACAGCAAAACTCGCAGCGCAACGCCCGTAGCCAGTAGCTTCAACGGTGGCTTCGTTTTTGCCGGTGGTACCCTCAGCCTCAACGGCGGCTTGTTCGACCTGACCGGAGCCACCGTTTCATTTAATCCGGAGAATGGCAGCTCTACTCTGGATTTGACAGACTGGGAGGGTCTCACATACGGGGATTACACCCTGTTGCAGGGGCACGAGGGGCAGTGGAAGGCCGGTTCGGAAGCTCTGTTCAACCTCTCGCTGGATGAGACGCTGCAGAAATACGCCGAGTTGAAAGTGAGCGAGGACGGCAGCAGTATTGAGCTCGTCATCAAACGGCCATCGGAGGATCCTGCCATCAGCGCCGCGCTCAATCGCAACCAGCGCGCCGCGTACAAGACTCTCACAGCAATCGCGGAGCGAGGAACAGCGGTCGGCAAATTGGCAGAGATGGCCGATAGCGTAGCCGATGCACAGGATGCGAGATCTGCCGCCGCTCTGGTGGATCGCCTGAGCGGCGCAGAACTCGCTACCATCCTCAGCGCTCAGACGGAGGGCAATATGGCTCACATCCGCCGTCTGCGCAACAGCATCGGCACGGGACACCTCGTCTCCCCCAAACACCGCACGGCAGCCTATGTCACCGGCTACAACGAGGATACGCAGCTGGAGCAGGATGCCAAAGGTCTCGGCTACAAGCGTGTGGAGTGGGGCGGCACGGTGGGTGTGGAGACCGGACTGCATCGCCGCTCGGTGATGGGGCTGGCGTTGAGCAGCGGTCGCGCCTATGTGACTCCGGATGGAGGAAGCCGACGCTACCACGAGGATAACACCCGAGGTGACATCTACATGGTGGCGTACCAGAGCCTGAACATTCGCAGCACCTTCAGTCTGGGCTATGGCGTGCATCGCTTCAACGTGAGCCGCATGCTGCCGGATGGCTCCGTCTCGAAGAACGGAAACATCCGCGGCAATTCCCTCAACATGGGTGAGGAGATGGCCTACACGATCAAGATGAACGAGAAGACGAGCATCGAGCCCTTCTTTGCCGTGGAGAGCAGCTTCAACCGTGTCAATTCCTTCACTGAGTACGGCGTCGGCACAGCCTCCATCAGTGCGCAGGATTCCGAAGCCTGGGCGACAGACCTGTCACTGGGCGTTCGTACGACGCATGCATTCTCCGTAGTGCCCTCTGCCCCGTCTGCTGTCTTCACGTTGCAAGCAGCGCTCGTAGCATCGGTGGGCGATAATTGGGAAGAGATGACGCTGAATTACACGGGAGCTCCGGATATGTCCTATGAGGTGCGTCCGGCCAAGCGTAACCGCTGGGGCTTCACCATCGGCGCCTCCGTAGGATTGCCTGTCAGCGAGAATTTCTCCGTGATAGGCGGAGCAAATGCGACGCTGCGCGGAGACTCGAACGAGTTTTCGGGCAGTGTGGGGCTGCGCTTTAACTTCTGATACTTTTTGGGGGTTCCAAGTAGTCATGAAAACCCCGCCGGTGCGGCAAGCAAGCCCGCCGGCGGGAATTTTCTTTCCCTTGGCAAAGGAAAAAGAAAAACACAAAATTTGATCCTGTTTCGTCCAGACGACGCTAGTCGGTGTAGTCGGAAAGCAAACTCGGCCTCAGATAAGACAAAACTCCATTTTCTCATGCGTTTGCCATGAACAGACATTACCCGGGCTTGCCAAAGAGTCGGGTACTATGGTAAAGTTGGGCGATGAGGAGTGTCGGCAAATGGGTTCTGATTCTCTTACCGTTAGCAGTTATTGCAGGCGGGATATGGCTTTTATTACATGTTGATAATCAAGCACAACAGCTTCTCCACCCGACCAGTTCTCTCTACAGCGGGTACTCTGAACTCCCGAAACAAGTGCAGGGGCTCAATTTGGAACCCTTTGCCATTCATGGAGAAGGCGATCATATGATCCGTGCGTGCCTGGCTTCCGTCCATGATTCTTCAATTTTCGGTTCACCGCGTCAACAGGTTGTGCAAGAAAGGATCAAGGACACTGACTTGAGCGGATTGGAGGCGGCGGATTATGTGCTGGTGAGCGCGGACTGGGATCATGGAATACGATCGGCTCTACCGATGGCAGAGCAACTGGCGACAGCCGGGCTACGCTGCGTTCTCTGGGAGCCGAGAGGAACTGATCAAGCGCGATCTTACTGCACGCGGGGAATTCTGGAATGTAAAGATGTCTCCTACCTCATTGATGAACTGGAGCGACGCTCCGGCAGGAAGAATCTCATCGTAATTGGTGTAGGACGTGCTTTTGGGGCGGAATTGATGCTTCATGCGGCATCAAACGAACCGCGATTGCGTGGAATCGTGGCCATCGACGTGCCTGCGCCCCTCAACAAGGTGCTGCAACGGAGAAGCCTGCCAATCTGGCAAAGGGAGCTCATCGGCTGGCGCATGAAAAACATCACGGGACTGGAACCTTTCGATTTCGCGGCAGTGAAGAGCGTGTTCAAACTGCCGCGAGAAAGGCCTGTCCTGCTCATCTGCTCCAACAAGGAAACGCCGGAATCGGAATCTGAGGACACTTATGCGCTTTACTCTCAGCTGCACCCTGAGCAGCGGCAACTCTACATTCTCCGCCGGAAAGAAGACCCTGCTGATACTGACCATCGCGAAATTCACTACACCCAACAAGGAGGAACTCGATCTGTGAAACATAACGTGCGAGCCGATCTGCTGAACGACTCAGAGGCCATACTGCCTGCGATTCTGCGATGGATCAACAATGTTGCTCCCGGGCTGAAAGAAGTTCCTGTCCCGGGACAGCAGCGCATTAACCTGTCCGGAACTTTACAGCATCCCGCATCGCCGCTCGAAAGCGCACCCGGCGCATAGCCTGCCCTTTGAAATCAATTGAGCATCTTCCCTGACTTATGCCGCTCACCACCACCACACGAAATGACACAAGGCGTCGAGTGCATCGCAATCGGCACCGTGGTGGATTCGCCCTCAGTCGGCAGCGACACATGCTTCCGGTGTTGCTTGTGGCAGCAGCGGCAGCGGCAATCGTGCATCTTCTGGCTCTTCAAGCAAGTCCCTGGATTTTGGATATTTGGCGCAGTCGTGTTCGTGATCGACTGAAAGAGGTGGATAACACCCAACTGGAAGCGGCTCGAATCGTCGTGCGCCGTCCGGAAACTCAACAGGAAACAGAACTTCCCCCGCCGGAGGAGCCGATAGAACCGGACGCACCGGAGCTGGAACCGCAGGAGATCGATCTCATTGATGCGCAAGTCAAAGAACTGGTGATGGCTCCGGGAGAAACCAATCTGCCGCTGCCTGCCCCGGAGGAACTCCCCGAAAGCAGTGCGGCGCAGCTCCCTTCGGCTCCGCCGCCTATGAGCATCCCGGAAGTAAAGAACATGCAGGACCTCTCTCCCCTGGTCCCGGAACCAACGCCCATCAACACAAACACCATCATTGCCAATGCAGCCCCTCAGGATCAGGTCCTGGACGATGCGGAGGGACTTATTGACCGGGAACTACGGCGTCAGGCGAAAGAGGGGGCATCAGACTTTCCCGCCGACACACGTACCCTCTCTGAGCTCATGGGGATTTCAAAGCTCGGCGCCTCCTCCGGCGTAGCGCGGCTGGGGGCGGATATTCTATTTGGATTCGATCAGAGTAAGTTAAAGAACTCTGCGCGTGTTTCCATGCTGCAGCTTGCCGCCCTCATTCATAAAAACCCCATGACGGCCTTTATCATCGAGGGTCACACGGATTCCATCGGAACGGAGGAGTACAACCACCGGCTCTCCCTGCAGCGTGCGCAGGCGGTAGTCTCCTGGCTCAAGCAGAACGGCGTGCCGATGCGCCACGTCTACATCCGCGCCTGCGGGGCATCAAATCCTCTGGTGGATACCTCCCTGCCCCGGGAGCAACAAACTTTGAACCGCCGCGTGGAAATCCACATGCGCCAACCCGGCGAGACCCTGCCGCAAGGCAGTCGTCCTGCCCGCTGAAATCGCGCACAATGTCTGCTTTCTCCGACAGTGTCGAGCCTCTCACTTCCATCGAAGAAGGGACGGTATCGCTCCCGTGTCGTGATCGGTTGCCGGTGGTTTCCTGCCGCTACCTCCTCTCGCTAGACTACGATGGCACTCTGTGCCACGGGGATTTCCGCAAAGTGGATCCGCGCTTTTTCGACTGCCTTCGCCGGCTGAGAAAGCACGGCGTACGCTGGGGCATCAACACCGGCCGCACCCTGTCGGAAATGGCGCAATTTCTGCCGGAACTGGAACTGCAGCCGGACTTTCTTTGCACTCGTGAACGCTTCGTCTACATGGTAGGCGGAGACGGCTCGTGGCATGCGGCGACAGAGCATAATGCCCGCTGCCATGCTGCCCAATTCGCAATGCAACGGCGTATGCAGAAAGAATGGGATTCCACTCTCACGGCATTGCGAGAAGCCTGCCCTGAAGCGGAATGGCACACCTCGCTGACCGACCCCCTCTCCATCGTCGCCTGTGACAGCGCCACCATGGATCAACTCATGCCTCACTTTGCGTCCCTGCTACGCGCGCATCCGGATATAGCGATACAGCGAGCCTCGCGTTTCATGCGGCTCACTGATGCACGCCTCAACAAAGGTTCCGTGTTGATCTATGTACTCCGGGCCTGGCATGTGCCGGAGGCAAACCTGTTTCTCATGGGCGACGGGCACAATGATCTGGACTCCTTCCGTGCCTTTCCGAAGTCCTTTTTTGCAGCGCCAGCAAGTGCGCATCCGGATGTAGTCAACTGGGTCTGCACGCACGGCGGGCACATCTTCCCCGATGTGCCGGACGCGCTGGAAAAGTGGGCTGAAAGGCGCGTGTTCCCTTTCGCAAAATCAACGTCTCACTCCTGAGCAACCGCCTCAGTTCCTGGTTTACGGAAGACCAGCAGAAGCGAGATGCACGCGGCAGAAACAACGCAAGCGCCGATGTTTCCTGACACCTCAGGCAGCACAATCCCGCAGTCCGGAGACTCCAGCAGGTAAGCTGCGCAGACAGCCGTCATGAATGCCGCCGGCAAGGTGGCAATCCAATGGAGACGTCCGCGCAGGCGCAGGCAGACTGCGATGCTCCAGAGAGTGAAGCAGGAGAGTACCTGATTTGCCCATCCGAAATAACGCCAGATGACTCCGAAATCCAACTGCGAAATCACGATCACCACGGCAAATAACGGCAGCGCCAACGCCAGACGCCCAGCCACCCTCTGCTGCCGCATGTGCAACGCCTCCGCCAGGATCAGGCGACAACTGCGCATGGCCGTGTCGCCACTGGTGATAGGCAACACAACGACTCCCAGAACAGCGAACGCAGCGCCGACGGGTCCGAGCAACGTACTGCATGCCACATTCACCGCAGTAGCGGGACTCACGAGGCTGAGCTGTCCAAAGGTAAGCGCCCGCGCACCCTCTGCCAACGGCACGACAGTTTTGCCGGCGAGCATATATTCTGTCGGAATCTCGCGCAAACTGAGTCCCACCACGGCCCAGACGAGCGCCACCAGCCCCTCGGTGACCATGGCGCCATAGAAGACGGGGCGCATGTTGCGAGCATCCGCGAGGCAACGCACCATCATGGGACTTTGCGTCGCATGGAAACCGGACACAGCGCCGCAGGCAATCGTGACAAAGATCATGGGCCAGACGGAGAGACCCTGCGGATGGACATTATGCACGAAATTAACATCCGGCAACACAGGAAAATCACCCGCCGGAAGAGCAACCGCGAGACCCACCACCATGAAGAGGAAGAAGCCCCCGAAGACAGGGTATATTCTGCCTATGATCGTATTGATAGGCAAAATCGTGGCGAGAAGGTAGTAGAGAAGAATGAACACGCACCACATATTCACCGACACGGAATCCACCAGTGCGTGCAACATCCCCGCAGGCCCCACGGTGAAGACCACCCCCACCATAAGCAGCAACCCGACACACACCACCCGCAATGCATGGCGTGACCACCCGCCGAGGTAGCGTCCCACCAGGTACGGCATGTTCGCCCCACCATGCTCAGCGCTCATCACAGCCGCCAGAAAATCATGCACAGCCCCCACGAGGATACATCCCACCACAATCCAGACCAGCGCCACCGGACCATACAGACAACCCGCCAGGGCGCCGAATACCGGTCCTAATCCCGCAATATTCAGCAACTGCACAAGGAAAATGCGCCACGTGGGCATGCGCACGTAGTCCACGCCATCCGCTCGTTGCTCACATGGCATGGTCATGCTGTGAGAAACCCCGTAAACGCGCTCTGCGAGGCGTCCGTACACAGTGTATCCCGCCACCAGCAGCAACGCACAAAAGAGAAAAACAGCCAGACCGACCATGGGAGATAGGAAAAACGGAGAGCGGGGAAAGCCGATGTCGCCGTCCCCGCCCCCATGTTGAAAAATGTATCTTACGCCACAGGCTTGGCCAGCACTTTGCGCAGGCGGGCAAAGCGCGGCAGCGCTTGCACGGTCTTCATGCCGGTTTCGCCCTGAATGAGTGGCAGAGCATAGTCGATAAACGCCATCTCGATGCCGTTGCCGGCTGCGTTGATCCATTCGCGAGGCACCTTGCGCTCAAAGTTCGCCACGTTTTCCAGCGGCAGCAGCTTCGTGTTGCACACGTATTGCCCATAAAGATTATTGCGCTCGAAAGCGACCATCTTATCAGTGTCGCCATTCACCGCCGCAGTTACTGCCGTCTTACCCGCCAGGTACGCCTCCATCGCATCGGTCGTGGAGGCAAGATGCGTGGCGCAGCGCTGCAGCAAAGAAGGCTCAATAGCGCGAACTTTAGCATCCACACGGGTTCGGACGACCTCAGCAAGCTTGTTGGCAAGACCACCGAGCTGAGCATGTCCGAAACCGTCGTTGCCATTGGTCTTGGCCTCAGAGATAAACTTGCCGTCTTTGTCATGAATTCCCTCAGAAGCGACGACGAGGCACTTGCCGGTAGCTTTGTAGATGCGCTCGACATCATCGAGGAAAGTGTTCATATCGAAATCAACCTCAGGGAGGTAGATAAGGTCAGGCCCCGCACCGGCAAAGCTCGCGAGAGCCGCCGCCGCAGTAAGCCAGCCGGCATGGCGCCCCATCACCTCAATAATGGTGACCATTCCGGTATCGTAGCAGCAGGCATCGTGCTTCACCTCCATGCAGGACGTGGCAATGTACTTGGCAGCAGAGGCGTAGCCGGGGCAGTGATCCGTGCCATAGAGATCGTTATCAATGGTCTTGGGAATACCCATGACGCGGCACTGGTAACCGCTCTTCTGCATGAACTTGGAAATCTTGTTGCAGGTATCCATGGAGTCATTGCCGCCGTTGTAGAAGAAATAGCGAACATCGAACTTCTTGAAGGTGTCCAGTATCTTCTCGTAGTCCGTGGAATCCTCCTGTGGATCCTTCATCTTGTAGCGGCAAGTGCCCAGTGCTGATGCCGGCGTAAACTTCAACAGCTCGAGCTCAACAGGATCCTCCATCCCCAGGTCATACAGTTTGCCATTCAGCACGCCGGTAATCCCGTTGGCCGCACCCAGCACGCGCGTGATCTGAGGAGAATTGAGTGCCGTCTGTACCGCACCCAGCACACTGGCATTGATCACCGCCGTGGGTCCGCCGGATTGCCCGATAATACATGCTCCTTTGAGTTCGTTCATGATGGTTAATGGTATTGCTCTTAAAAACGTCCCTCCCCGGAAAACAGGCAGTAGAAACGTCGGGCCGTATTCTACACGACTCCTCTGTTCATTGCAAGTCCTTCCTTTGCCATGCAAAAATTTTCCGCAAATTCTGCGTCGCTACGTAGAAATGGAGAATTTATTACGTACAGTATAGGGATATGAAGCCGCGTTTTGTGTTCATCTTTTTCGCGTTGATCGGGATTGGCTCAGCACAGCAGATGCGAACCATGGCCGAGCATGTGCAGGTTGAAAAAGCTACCTCCGGACACGATTACGTGGCTCGGCGCAGCATCGGTCATGTGGAGGCCATCCGAACAGTGCATGTCCGGGCGGCAGTAGAAGGCTTCCTCTCCGAAATAGCCTTCAAAGAGGGGGATTTGGTCAAGGAGGGAGATGTGCTCTTTCGCATTGACCCCCTGCGTTATCAGGCAGCGGTAAAGGAGGCAAAGGCGAACCTGAGGCAGATTGATGCACAAATTGTCTACGCAACTAACAACCACAAACGTCTTGCCAGGTTGGCAGAAAATCTCGCTACCTCTAAAGAAGAAATGGAAACGGCGCTGGCAAAACTTGAGGAACTTAAGGCAAGCCGCGCCGGAGCTCAGGCAAACCTTGCCAAAGCAGAAAAAGATCTGCAGGACTGCATCATTCGCGCTGAAATCACCGGACGTCTCGGCCGGGTCGAATTCTCCGCAGGCAACTACATCACCGCCGGAGAACAACTCGCCACCCTGACTCAGATGGATCCCATCTACGTGCGTTTTCCTCTCAGCCAGACCGACGTTAATGGCGTTTTCGGCGGTCCGAAACGCATCAGCAACAGCACAGATGTACGGCTTTACACCGCGGGAGGGCAGGAATATCCCTCCGCCGGCAATATTCAAATTGTAGACAATCTGCTTTCCGGCACGACGGACTCCTACACTCTGTGGGCGGAATTTGCCAACACAGATGGTGTATTGATACCGCACGGCATCGGTGCTCTCGTGGTGCGGCTCACAGATTCCATGGAGGTGACCATGGCGCCGCTCACAGCGGTACACCACGATTCAGCAGGTTCCTTTGTCTATACAGTAGCGGAGGATGGCACCGTAGAGCGGAGGGATGTAATATCCGGCTCAATCCGCGGGAGACTGCAATCCATCTACGACGGATTGAAACCCGGCGAAGTCGTCATCACTGATGGTGCCCACAAAACGCGTCAGGGCGCCAGGGTGATTCCCGTGTACCCGGAGCAGAAAAACACTGCCGCGAAAAAGTCTGAAAGTAGTGCCCCCCAGGAAACTGTTTCGGCGAAGACGGCCCCGGTGCAGATGATTGCCGACCCCACCGTACTGGAGATCAATGGCGCGCGCGTGGAAGCCATCAACAAAGTGGAGTTGCGCCCCCTCGTGCAGGGGATTCTGGCAGAACCGGAATTCCGGGAAGGCGACCGTGTAAAAAAGGGCGACATCCTTTTCCGCATTGACCCCACACGCTACCGGGCGGCGGTGGATGCCCAAAAATCGGCCATCAGCGTGTTGGATGTCCGTATTGCTGACGCGGAGAAGAAACTGGAACGCCAGAAGAATCTGCTGGAACGCAATGCAACGAGCCGGGATGATTACGAAAGCGCTCAGGCGACCCTTGAGGAGCTCAAGGCGCTCAAGGATGCGGCGGAAGCACAGCTCACCGTGGCAGAAGACAATCTCTCGCGCTGTACCGTACGGGCAGGAATAGATGGGCGTATCGGACGCGTGAATTTTTCGAAAGGCAACTATATAGCGGAGATGAAATCACCGCTCGCGACACTGGTGCAACTCAGCCCGATTTACGTGCGTTTTCCCCTGAGTGAAAGTACAATTCTTTCGCACTTCGGCACCGTAAAGAATCTCGTCGAAGATTCGGAAATCTCCCTTATCACCGCCACCGGCAAAATCCTCTCGGAGAAGGGAAGTGTGGCGTTCTGCGACAATATCGTGCAAGCTGCCACCGATACGATGAACATCTGGGGCATTTTTAACAATGAGCATCATGAGCTACAACCTGGGGGCGTCGTCACCATCCGCCTGATGCGCAAGAGCAGCATCCCGGTGCCAGCTATTCCTGCCGAGTCGGTGCAGATCGACACGCGTGGACACTACGCTTTTGTGTTGCGGCATGGGCGGGCGCAGATGGTGCGAATCTCCTGCGGCACCCCGAACAAGGATGGGCTTGTGCCTGTGTTCAGTGGTGTGCACGAGGGTGATGTCATTGTCACAACCAATCTGGCACAACTGGAGGACGGTACGCCGGTGCAGACAGAACAGTAAAAACCTTTCAACGCCAAATTATCCATGTTCTCAGAATTCTTCATCCATCGACCGAAATTTGCTTTCGTAGTGTCCATCCTGATGATGCTGGCGGGGCTGCTGTGCATCAGCAAGATGCCCATCGCCGAGTACCCGGAAGTCTCACCGCCCACAATCAGTGTGCGTATGACCTACAGCGGCGCGAGTGCAGAAGAGTTGGCGGAGGTGGTGGCAGCGCCGGTGGAAGAGCAGCTCATTGGACTGGAACATCTGCTCTATTTCTACTCTTCCTGTGCCAACAACGGCACCTATTCGCTCACCCTGATCTTCGAGACTGGCACGAATGACGACATGGCGTTCGTAGATGTTTCCAACGCCATCAAACGCGTGGAAAGCAAGCTACCGACGGAGATCAAGCAGACTGGTTACAATGTGCACAAGCGTTCCGGCGACATGCTCTGCTTCATCAACTTCATGTGCGATGAGAACAAGATGAGCGTGTTGCAGCTCGCCAACTGGGTGCGCATGAATGTGCGCGACCGCATCGGTCAGGTGGACGGCGTCTCCAGCGTAGACATCATCCCGAGCCGCAACTACGCTATGCGCGTCTGGATGAACAGCACCCGCATGAGCGCGCTGAATATCACTCCTGCTGACGTAAACGCTGCTATCTCTTCCCAGAACATCCAGGCGGCAGCAGGCTCCGTCGGCGCAGAGGATGAGCAATCCTACGCCACCTTCAAGGTGACGGCTACAGGACGCTTGAAGACAGCGGAGGAATTTGGCGAAATTATCGTGAAGCGCGGTGCAGATGGTCATGTCACCAAGTTGAAGGATATTGCTGTGATTGAGTTGGGGGCGGAGAGAAATTCCGGCTACAGCCGCCTGAATGGAAAAGACGCCGTAGGCATGATCGTGCAACGCAACAACGAAGCAAATGCTCTGGCCACAGTAGAGGCGGTGCAAGCGATGATGAAACAAATCTCGCCAATGATGCCGGACGGCATGGAGTGGTCGATGGGCTACGACCCGACGCAGGCCATTAGCGCTACGCTGCGTGAATGTATTTTCACGCTGGTTCTCGCCCTGATTCTCGTGGTGGCTGTAACCTACATCTTCCTGCAGGATTGGCGCGCTACCCTTATTCCCGCACTGGCCATCCCGATCTCCCTGTTGGGCGCATTCATGGTAATGTATGTGCTTGGGTACAGCATCAACGTGCTGACGATGTTTGGGCTCATCCTCGTGATCGGCTCACTGGTGGATGACGCCATCGTGGTCGTGGAAAATGTGATGCGCCTCATCCATGATGAGAAGCTCTCCCCGCGGGAGGCCACCATCAAGAGCATGAAGCAGATCACGGGCGCTATCATTGCTACCACGCTGGTGACGTTGGCGGTGTACGTGCCCATCGCCTTTTACGGCGGCATGGTGGGGATGATCTACACGCAGTTCTCCGTAACGATGTGCGTGGCGTTGTGTATCTCCACCTTCAATGCTCTGACCCTCTCCCCGGCCCTCTGTGCCCTCATCCTGAAACCGGCGGATGCAAAGGAGAACCGCTTCTTCACCCTGCTCTTCGCACCGTTCAATATGTTCATGAATCTCTGCCGACGCATCTATCTCTTCGGCGCGGGCATTTTGGTGCGCAATGCATGGCTCACTCTGCTGGTTCTCCTTGCCGTTCTGGGGGCTAACTACGTCTATTTCAATGGCGCGCCGGACTGGTGGAAAGCTCTCGGTAGCAAGGAGCAACAAACGGCCTCGTCTGCGGCAGCCCCTGCTAAGGGACGTCCCGGTGCCGCACCGAAAACGTCTCTCCTACCCACGCTGCATCTGTCCGACTTCCTCGTGCCAGATCAGTTGAAGAGTTCCTTTGTTCCCACAGAGGACAAGGGCGCTCTTTTCGTGATGATTACCATGGAAGGCACCGCCACCGCCAAGCAACGCACGGATAAAGTGCTGCGCCAGCTGGAACAGCGCGTGAGCAAGCTCCCCGGCATCCGGGCTGTAACCGCTCAGAGCGGCTACAGCTTCACCAGCGGCTCAGGCGAAAGCAGCGCCATGATGATTATTCAGCTCAACCCATGGGACGAACGTACCACGGCGGATCTGCACGTTGCCTCCATTGCACAGAAAGTCAATGAAGTCTGCGCAGATATCCCGGAGGCTTCTATCATGGCCGTAACTCCTCCCGCCATCATGGGACTTGGCATCACGGGCGGTGTTTCCATGGTGCTGCAAGTCTCCGGCGATGCCACCACCCTTGACCTCGGCAACATGGTCAAGGAGATTCAGCAACGCTTGCAATCGCATTCCGATAAGGTGGCTCTCGTGCGCAGTGAGTACAATGCCGAAAGTCCACAGATTCACCTGGAAATCAACCGCGAAAAAGCGCAAACCCTCGGTGTGCCGGTCAATACCATCTTCAGCACCTTGCAAAGCATTATGGCCTCTTCCTATGTCAATGATTTCACACTCAACGGATTCAATTTCAAAGTCATGGTGCAGGGTGCGACAAGTGATCGCCGCACGCCGGACGACATTCTCAATCAGCTTGTACGCAATGAGAAGGGTGAGATGGTACCTCTCTCCGCAGTGTGCTCTCTTTCATACTCGATGGGACCGGCGCAATACGGTCGTTTCAACCAGTACATGAGTGCAGACATCACGGTGATGCCGAAAACGGGCGTGAGCTCCGGTGAGGTGATGGAACTCATCGACGACACCATCGCTCAGCTCAACCGCGAAGAACGCGAGGCCGGCAGAAACAGGCAGTGGATGGTGTCCTGGAAAGACCTCTCCTATCAGGAGCGGCAGAATTCCGGCAAGATTGGCACTCTGGTTGGATTGGCAATTTTGTTTGCCTACCTCTTCCTCGTGGCGCAGTACGAGAGCTGGACGACTCCGGTGCCGGTTATGCTCACTGTGAGTGTGGCAACTCTGGGAGCGCTGATGGGTGCGCATCTCTTTGGTCTCTCGATGTCAATCTACGTGCAGCTCGGCATCCTGATGCTGATCGGTCTCTCGGCGAAAAACGCCATCCTGATGGTGGAGTTCAGTAAAGAAGATCATGAAAACAACGGCACTCCCATCAAGCAAGCGGCGATGAACGGCGCGAACTTACGCTTCCGCGCCGTGCTCATGACAGCGATTTCGTTTATCTTCGGTGTCCTCCCCATGGTGGTGGCAACGGGCTCCGGCGCTGCCAGCCGACAGGAAATCGGCATCACGACCTTCTGCGGCATGATGCTGGCAACTCTCTTCGGTATCTTCCTGACGCCCGGTCTCTACGCACTCTTCGCACGTGTACGTGATTTCTCGTATCGTCTGGTCCACAAGAAAGCCTGATGCAAAAAAGCGCGGCTTCCCGAGAATAACCGCGCCTGGAAGGATGAAGTAGACAAAGCGAGAGTGTGGCTTTGAACAATCCGACAACCCTTTTCGGGCACTCCCGAACTCCCCAACGCGTCTGCTCTGCAACTGCCCTTCTCTTCAATGAGATGCGTTCATTCGCATGTTTTTTAGCCTTTGGTATTCTCTGAAAGCCGCCGTCATCATATCGGCGTCATTGAACTGCGGCGTCCAATCCAGTTCTCTTTTCGTCTCGGAAATATCAATGATGTAATGCTCATCTGCGATCATGTACTGCTCCCTGTACATTACTTCCAGGCCCAACTTCCCCAGCATGCCCAGGGTTGCCTTGACAGCTTTTCCCCACGTCGGAATGAGAATTGACTTTGAGCGGTTGCTTGAAATCACGCTCCTCAGCAACTCTCTGACGGTCGGCGGATTTTCAGAGCCTAAGTTGTAAGCCTTATTGGGCAGGTTGTGCTGAATCGCCCGGTCGATAGCAGCGGCGCAATCCTGTACTGAGACCATTTGATAGCAATTCTGCCCACTTCCGATCATGGGCACAGGCAAGCTGTGCTCTATCAACTTAAACAACTTGACCAGGATTCCCAACCGCCCTTTGCCGATAATCATCCGCGGACGAAATACCGTGATATTCATCCCCTTCTGCCGATACTTCTCACAAACAGTCTCAGCCGCTTTTTTGCTCCTTCCGTAATACCCGAATGGATTTTGGACATGCCCTGTGTCCACCGGCAAATACAGCGGCTTGCCATAAACCATATCCGTGCTGAAGAAGACCATCTGATGAGCGCCATCCTTTGCCATTTTCCTCAGGATGTTTTGTGTACCGGTCACATTGACACTCTCAAAAAATGCCTGTCTTCCTTTCTTGGGAGCTTTGTTGTGGTACTGATTGGCCGCCAAGTGCACAACGACGTCGTCCGGCAGAAATCGGAATCGGATTTCTTCTGTGATGTCCTGCTGTACATATTGCACAGGCAAGGAGGTCGGAATAAGGTCTATATCAATTATTTCCCTCTTCCCCTTGCGGATTAAGAGATCGATCAGTTCACGTCCGACGAATCCCGAGCCACCAATGATAACGTATCTCATGGAGAAAAATCCTTGCTGTAGGTTAAAATGATGACGCCTGCGCAAATGACAGCTATCCCGATGCACTTTTGAAGCGTGAAGGGCTCGTTCACCAGGAAATAAGCCAAAACAGCCGTGATGATATATCCGATGCTTAAGAATGGGTAAGCCAGCGACACGTTAACCTTCGAGAGAACCACCATCCATAAAATGATGGATACGGCATAGCACAGCATGCCACTCCATAAGTACAGATTCGTAAAGAACTCTTGGATCATGTTCCACATCTGCTCCAATTTCAGCGAGACCACACCGACTTTGAGCATCCCTTGCCGAATAAATAGTTGCGCGAGTGCGTTCAATGCCACACTGGACAAGATCAGTAAGATGTTTTTCACGTTTTTCTGCTCTTTTTGTTTATGCCGCGTTAAAGGAGAGCAAAATAATGTAACCGATAAGTGATCAACATGTTAACGTCTGCTCCGGGATACCCCCAATAGCTGAGATTAACCTATCCTGCCGCGTGTTATACGCGGACATGATCACGGATACCTTCGGCTCGACATGCGCTCTTCTCTTCACGACCGTTTTCATCTTGACTTTTCGTCGGCACACCCACCGGTGGTGCACAACTGCCGCAGTATATCTCTTTCCAAATGCGATGGACTGATAGTCTTGTTATGACTATTTCTCAATCAACGTTTTATCCTATAAATATTTTCCCGATTTCCACATGCATACCTTTTCCTTACGAATGCTTGTAACGTCCCTAAAGTATCATCACTACGCACTTTTTGAGTATTTTGACTGGACATCGCATTTGGAAAGAGATACACACCCAAAAACCGATGTTACAAACTTACTATCAAAAGTCAACAGTTCTAATTCCTCAAAAAAAAAGGAATCAAAACCAATGCTCAACACTTAGGCGCAAGCACGCGAATCCATCCCTTCGCCTGCCTAACTACTCTGCTGCGCCCAGACAAACGACGTTAGGAGAGAACTCTTTCCTGGCGCGGTCGAACCCGGAAGCCTCGTCCAGACCCTGCGCAGCCAAGCACTCAATTATTTGCCGATCAGTCTGCGCAAAGCAGTCGTGGAGCGAGCGGGGAGTCCCACGTGTGGCGTGCGATTGCTGACGATGTAGCGAATGCCCCGTGCTTCGATCAGAGCGCGCTTTTCATCATCACTTCCATCGGAATTTACAAAAAAGATGTCCGGTTTTACCACCTCCAGCAGAGGTAGAAAGTCCATCTTTCCCTCTCCAGGGCCAATATAAACCTTTTTCACACAACGCAAGGCTTCCAGCATGTATTTCCTCTCCTGCTCGTTACATACCGTAGGGCGGTGCTTGAGCTGCATCACTGTGCGATCCGCCCCAAGAGAAACATACAACTCGCCGTAGCTTGCAGCCTCCTCCAGAAAGGCGACGTGCCCGCTGTGCAACATATCAAAACAACCTGAAACAAGAACCCTGGGCATAACGCACACTACGAATTGTCTTCTTGCAACCGCTTTCGCATGCGCTGCAAATAGAACGGTTCCCACGGCACGGGCTCGTCGCGCCCGAAAGTTCGGCAATACGGCTCCACCGGATAGAGATCGCGGCAAGACTCCAGCGCCTGCTGACGATCTCCAGCTGTAGTAAAGAGGTAAACTGCGTATCCCCCATATCCACCCCCGCAGTACTTGGATGCCAATTCATCAGCGATTTTCGGCAGAGGAGCCATTCCTTCGTCAATTTGCACACGGTAGCTCATCTGCACCGCTGCTGCGAGCACCATCACCTCCTGCTGCAGCACACCAAGCCGAGCTACACGCCCGGCGCGCGCAATGGCGTCCATGTCCCGCGTCAGCCCTGCCACTCCGGGAGTATCGTGGCGAATGCGCGTATCATAAACAGCTAACCTTCCCTTCAGAAATTCTCCCGTGTTCTTGAACTCCAGCACCGGATAGCGACCGGATCTCCAGACGCATGCTCCGGTCTCGGCAATCACCGCAGGATCCTGCCACCCCACGCCCAGCCCCAACTCCGAGCGCACAGGATCCCAGCCGTTGAGTACACTCCATGCGCCGCTGCCGCCAAGACCGCCTCCCTGCCGGTATTCCCACTCCTGCAGAGAGACCGTGGGAGAAATCGCGCAGTTGACCACATATTCGCCCTCCCGGGCGTTGTCCGGCACATCCAGCCAACCTCCGGCAAAATCCACACGTAGAGGCACATGCGTAGGAGCCTTAGCTCGCGCCAACATCTCGGTTCCACTCGTAATCCGTACTTTCTCGGGTGCCGTCTTTTCAAGCACGACAAACTCTGCCCCCACCTCAGCACACAATTTCTTCTTGGACGCCATGTAGCGATCGTCTGTTGTGACAGCCAGCACATCGGGTCTGAGTTCACGAAAAATGCTGCCAAAAGACACCGCCTCATCTTCATCCGTCGAAAAGTGTACCTCATCCACCATATCCAGACTCCCCAGCAACTCCATCTTATCCTCATCGCGCAGCACGGATTTTCGTCCATAAATACGCCAAAGCATATCCGTCGAGGGAAAACTCACAATCAGATAATCCCCAAGAGCACGTGCATCCCGCAAAAAACGAATGTGACCTGCATGCACCACACTGAATGCCCCGGATACAAAGACTTTCTTCATACTCTAACCTTTCCGCGAGTTTATCATTTTCCGTCGTGCAAAGTCAAGACACGAAAATCATTCCCACAGAGGCGCAATCGGACAAAAATGAGAGCACCGAACGGGGAAAAAGAGGGCAAGAGATTTATCGTTTGGACAAAAATAGTGTATGATAAGGCTAAGACACCCGCCGAGAGACTGCTGGCAAGTCCGGAAGTAAGCGAGGAAAACAAACAGCGCATCAAGGCAGCGGCGATGGCCCCTCTCATTTCGGCTGTGGTGACGATACGCTCGTTTGCTGCTCCGGTGGCAAGGTCTTTAGTTCTGAAGCCGTCCGAAATAACGGAGCGTACGGCGTACTCCACGGCGTCTGCGGCGGCAATTTCTCGCAGGGAAAAGCGCAGCATCATGGCCATAGATAGAATCTGGGCAATAGGGTTAGCGATGCCTTTGTCGGCGATATCTGGGGCAGAACCGCCGGATGGTTCGTAGAGACCGAAAGTTTGCTCTCCTCGAGCTCCCAGAGAAGCGCTGGGCAAGGTATCTAACGAACCGCAGACCATCGCCATCTCATCCGTGAGAATATCACCGAAGGTATTTTCGGTCACTAAGACGTCAAATTGTCGCGGATTACGCACAAGCTGCATCACCGCGTTATCCACGTACATATGAGTTAACTGCACCTTGGGGTACTGTCCGGCAAGCTCAGTAAAGACCTTGCGCCACAGGACAGAAGAACTGAGCACGTCAACTTTATCGACGCTGCACAGCCTGCCGCTCCTTTCCTGGACCGCTTGGAAAGCAATATGGGCAATGCGTTCAATTTCGCGTCGATGGTAAATCATCGTATCCAGCGCGATCAGTTCTCCATCCCTTTCACCAAAAACTTAGGTTCCCCGAAGTACATACCTCCGGTCAATTCACGGACACAGGATATCGATTCCTCCCTCGATCAGCCGATTCTTGAGGGGAGAGCCTCCGTGAGTTCAGGGAGACACACCACCGGTCTCAAATTGGCATACAAATCAAAATGCTTGCGCAACGGAAGGAGAGCGACCCGTTCGGGGACGTTCTTTCGGCGGCAGACTATCCCACTGGGGTCCGCCCACCGATCCGAATAAAATAGCATCCGCTGATTCACAGACCTTCAAGGTGTATCATCCGGCAGCGCTTTGCCGCAAGCCTCGATGCCGGCGCCTCCCCCGGGACACTCCTCGCGTTGAGGGCTGAAGCCATACTTTGTCTCCACGGTGTTCAGGACCCGTAATGCCTCGCGCATCCCTCGGGAGCCATACCGTCTCCGGCCAACACCGCGATGCGGTACACTCTATTCGTTGCTGTCGTCTTCAAATTTATTAGGATTATTCCAGTATGCTGTAATATCGAACCACATTTCAATCTTGACCTTCTTTCCTCCTTCCACCTTCGTGGTCAAATGCTGGACATCATAAACTTTACCATCGTTTTTCATCAAGGACTGCGATTCCGGTCGCGAAAATCCCAACATACCCAGCACCGCATATTCCTCGGAAACAACCTTAGCGGTATTCCCTTTCATCACCCACGCTGATTCCCGAGTCAAACCCAATCCGCCCGTTGCAACCTCTGCAATGTAGGAGGCTATCCGCTTCATTCTTTCGGTCAGTCGCTTGCTGATCTGCTCTCGTTGTTCATCTGTTGCCGTAGCCGGAGGTGGTGTCAGAGCGTCCAAGTTAAAAAAGGAGGACATTCCATCCACCATCTTCTTCACCTCTTCAACGCCGTAGCAATCGTGTTCGGCGAGGCGTTTGAGTTCCTGTCCGATTTCAAGAGTCAACGACGTCAACAATTCCTCGTCCTGCGGCGATAGACCACCGTGAACCCCGCTAGCCCATTCGTCGATATGCAAGAACTTCTCGCGCACGACCTCTACTTTGTCAACAGCCCCCTCCGCACCCTGAATGGTTGACAGCACTTCGCGAACTTCTTTCAGTAGTTTCCCCATTAACTTGATCTCCTCGGAAACACTCCCCGTCTTTTGTTGCTCCACCGCTGCAGACGTTGCGTCCGGTTGAACGACATCCTGACCATTTATCGGGGCGAACAACAATGCCAAAAAGGCAACTATACCCATTATGTTTTTACGATTCATGTTCGACAGTCTAGCCGCTCCCTCCATAGAAGTAAAGAAAAAACAGGGCAACAATGTAGATCGCAATCGGACAAAAATGAGCGCATTGCCTCAGAAATAAAGTCACCGAAGAGCAGTAAAAGCGGAGAAGAATATCCTGCTGAAAGATTGATATATCAAACATATATCGCTCAAAATAAACAAATAATCAGGAAACGCTCTATCTCTTGGGGAAATCTGACATCAGGGGCGTCAAATTAGCTCTGTAACATGCGAAGGGATGGGGAAGTGGTTTGAACAGTACCGCACAGCCTCGACTTACCAGCCGTGGTCAGGCCAGCCACCGGTGCGGTCGGCATGCGGTCGGCAACTGACACGAGCTGATAAAAGACAACCATACCGCCGCTCCGCACCTGGCGGAATCATCGGTCGCTTACTTTTATCCTCCAAAAGGGGAGAAATATCCATCCTCCTCTTGGGAAGATGGAGAGGGATTGGGGGCAGCAGCAGCCGGAGTTGTTTCAGGTTTTACGGGCGTTTTCTCGCGCTTCGCATCAGGTTTGAGAACATTGAGTACCCTTTCCATAGAGCTTGGATCAATATCCGCCACCAAATCAATATAGCTCACGCCAACTGAGCGAATAGCCCGTTGAAGAAAATACGGCACCGGACTGGAGGGCTCATTTTTTTTGAACCAATCACTCACCTGATGCATGAGCCGTACCATCTCAGCCCGTCCGACCTGAGTATCCAGACCGGCAGAGGAAGCCACCGGGCTATTCTGCGGTGCCGAGGTCGCCTGTGTCCCAGAACTTTCGTGGGTAGGTTTTTCGCCACTGTCAGATTCTGCACGCGCTGTCGCCTGTTGCGGAGCCACGGTAACATCACTCTGCAATCTGAGAAAAATCTGCATTTGCTTGAGCATGTCGCTCAACATGCTAAAATCCGGCGTGCCTTGATTATGGGCAACATACACATCGCGTATCTGCTTTAGAAGTTCCAGACTTTCCTCAAGATCATGCAGCAATAGCGTCTTCTTCTCCTCAGGAGTGTCACGCAAAGCTGCATGGATCGTACGCGAAGCGTCGCTCCCATCCGGCGCCTCATTCACGTCTCTCAATCCATACGCTCCCAACTGGGGAGAATCGGTCAAAGGAACTTCAAGCAACAGCCTGGGCACGGAACGATCCGCATCAAAACTTCCCGGCATCGGCGACAAACGAGTGAGTGCGCTGATTCGCTCCTGCACATCGCCGTCGTCTGGAACCGGCAGCAAATCATCCCACATATTTTCACTGAGAGCGGCTATAACCTTCAACCCCTCCAGTAATCCGTTCACACCTGCATTAGCCAGGCGAGCTATCGTCCAGATGACAACAATACGTAGATCCCTGCTCTCCTGCATCAGCGCAGCAGCAGCTTTTTCAATTTTTCTGTAATCGGGAGGCTCAGCGGGGATCACGGAGTCACCCATAGTTCTCTCCGGTTGCCCCGCCATCTTTTCTTCCAATTCCGCCATGCGCGGGTCGTATTCCAGATTTTCACCAGCCGGCATTGCCCCGGCAATTGGCGTCGTCCATCCTAAGAGTTGTTGATCATTCATAGTCGTGTGAGTGCTAAGTTTCGGGGTTGAGAATTAAAGAGGAAGATCTTCATCAGGATAGTCAACATGCAACCCGCCGGATCCATCCTCCGGCAGCAGTCCATCATCGGCATATACCTTGATTACGGGGCGCAGGTAAAGCGTGTATACCATAGAGCCCCTGCCGGACGAAACAGGTACGGGCACTGTCAAATAGCCGGGAACAGGCGAATACTCCGTAGCGTGGGTGATGACGTAATCCAGGAGAGGTTCCCGTTGCTGGACGTACATGGCGGAAAACTCATCTTGCGCATGTCGATAAAGGCGCAAGAGCAGCTTCTCTTTGCCCGGGATGAGCGATGGTGCGCTTTGCGTAGCATCCGGGACGGCACGCAGCTTCCCCGAACTGCCATTGGCAGAGCCCACAGCGAAATATGGATAAAGAGCAGCAGTACGCAAGCGCTCCTCCTGAGGTTCCGTCACAGCGCTGGGAAGCACGACCTCAAAGGCGATTGAGTACGTCTTACCCATCAATGACTGGACGGAGCGACGCAACTCCTCGCGATCAGCCGCCGAGACGGCACGCGGCAAGCTACGCTCCGTGAGGAAAGCCTGGCGAAATGCTTTGCGTAATTCTTTCTCCGCAGAAGCTGCAGCATCTCCCTGAACGTTCGGACTTTCATCAAACGCAGTCGCACCGAGCCAATCACCGGGAGAAATCATATCACGATTGAAGCGAACGCCCACCCAGAACAGGCAACTATAACCTTCCTTATCACGGAAAATAAGGGGCACATACGCCGTTTTTTTGTCATCGCCTAGTACAACCCCTGAGCGAAGGTAAAGGTTAATCGCACTCCAGCCGCCGGAAATGTTCACGGTGCAGCCGGGTGACGGGTCATCCGCTCTGCGGAAAAATTGGAATTGGAGATTTCCCGCTTCCGCCGGTATCGGACCGGACGTGAGCGGTAGGTCTTCCTTGTTCTCACGATTCAGATTCACAAGGGAGGAGAGAGCCTCACCATCGCGTGCCACACGGAAATACGGATAGCGCCTCCCCACAGGCAGCAGACGGCTCTTCCCGTCCTCTCCGCTGACAGAAGCAGTTCTCGCCTCAGCCGGCGGGAGAACAATCGCAACCGTGAGCGGCAGCTCGGGATCGGCCAGTAACTGCACGACATCCGACACCTTAGCCCATGCTTTCTCGCGCTGTCCGGGCATGGGCAAGCGGAGTGAGGCGCTCTCCTCGGGGATGTTGCGCAAACCTGCCTGTTTGGCGATTTCCGCCTCCTGTTTTTCATCCGACAGACCGGAGAGACCTTCCAATCGTTCCTGCAGATTCTCCAGGTCATAGGAGGTGAGGATTTCCTCCGGTCGGCGCAGCGAGGTGTTGCACAGCGGGAACATGGATGCAAGCGGCAGACATCCACGCACATTCTCGCTTAACTCATCGGCAGCTTCTTTCTTGAGCAGACGCATCCCATTGCTCAGGTAGTCATTCCACCAGAGGAAGGTCGCATCCGACTCATCGGCGTACCATGACCCCCAGAACTGCTTGAAGAGATCGTCCACCGGCATCTTCACGAGCATCTGCCAGGCCTTGGATGGGGACGTATCCAGGCGGCTGATGAAATCCGCCGAATGCAAGAAACTGCGCCGCGCCTCTGAATTGAGTCCTTTTTGAGCGCGGTTGATTTCTTCCAGTCGGGAAGCCACCTCCGGGAACAGCTCTTTATCCTGCAGACAGGGGATGGAAAGAGCCCTGTACATCAACTCGTTGACCTCGTGGAGCATGCCGGACACATCAGCCGTGAAGAATACATCTCCACTCTCAACAAACTGCGCCCAACTGCGTATGCCCTGGATTTTGTAGTGGGCAGGTATCTCGTCCGTCCAATACATCACATAGTCCAGGAGAAAATGGCGACACGCATCATCCAACAGCTCGACCATGTGGGTTATCTGCTCAGCATCGCGAGATTTGCTCGTGGTCAGGTGTTCGTGCACGAAGGCGGAAAGTTCGTTGAGGTCCGTGATGCGCATATTGACCGTGTTCGGCTCATAGCAGGGATTGAGCGTATATTTGCCGGCACGCGTGTACGGGATGGCAGGAAGCTTGCGTGGCATCTTTGCCAGCATCTTCTCAGGGATGATGTCGGTATTGCTCAAAGGCACGGTGCGGAGCCAATCCAGGATCACGCGGTTGGTGAGAATGAGCCAGTTTTGCTCCCAACAGGAAGCGCTCAAATCAGCGCCGCCTTGTTGAGCGAGCGCCGCCACCGCCTCGTCATAGCGCTTCTTGGTTTCCTTCACCCGCGCGATGCGGCGATGGAATGACTCCCCCTGTTCCCCGGCCGGCAGCGGGTAGTACAAGACGTCGTAGAGAGATTGGGCATACGCCATAAAGCGCTGCCACGGACGCGGTCCGGCGGCGTCCTCCTTGTGCCGATCCCACAGATTGCATACATTCTCGGGCAGAGAATCGCACTCCTTGGCTATTTGAGGGATTTTATGACTGATGGCCCTGTGAAGGGCGATCACCTGGTTGCGGAGGAACTTGGCGTTTTCTGAATCGCCCAGATATTTTCCCAAATCATCAAACCGATGGATATCCTTTTCCATCTCGGCATGAATGCGGGCGTGCAAATTCTCCACACAGTCACGCAACGAATTTTGTGAACCGATTCCCAGGTAGCGCTCATCCTCCAAGAGACTTTGCTGGAGTTTCAGTGCCTCTTCGTAGATTCTCTTCCACTCGTCACGACACGCATGCATACGCTCCGAATCCTCCCTGCGCACGGCATCGCAGAACATCTCCTCGCGTTGCTTCATATCGGACTGCAATTTCTGCATACGGCTCAATCTCTCCAGAAAGCGCCGCATGGCCTGATAATTGTACTGCGGGTAGATCTCCATGGTATCGAGAGCCGCAGTGTAGAGAGCGGCGCCGGAGCAGATAGCCTGGGCCGCCTCCATGGACACCGGCTTGAGATAGCCATTGAGTATGCTCATCTCCATGATGGTCTTGTTGCCGGCGGTGCTGGCGCTCCAGAGGGATTTGATGGCGGCCTCGTGACTGGGGGAGCTTCCCAGGTTTACCAAATCGGCATACACGATGTCATCCAGCATGCGCTTTCCATTCATCAGAAGAATCCCGTAATTGGTGATGCGCATGAGCGTTGCCAGAGATTTTGTATCATCCGAGCTCCATGGATTCTGCCCTGCCCGGTAATGTTCCGCCCGATAGGTAAACACGGCTCTGGCGGAATCGACGACCGGCTGTACGAGCATGCAAACTACGGCGGCTTTGTCGATGAACTTTTTGTGCTTTTCCAGCAGAATGCCCGACGCCTCGCCATCCTTCACCCAGGACGCCGCTCGCCAAAACACCGGCAGATCCGTGGAAAGCGTAGCCATGTTATCCAGATTGTACAGATACTCCCGTCGGGAAACCTGCGTGCCGGGAACCGGAACATCCGTGAACGAAATTTGTTTTCCCTTCTCCGCCGCAATCAAGGGGGCTTGATGAATGGCTCCTCCAACAAAGAGCCGATGCGTCTCCGTCCAAAAATCCACATGCCGATCAGCCAGACGCTTGAGTTCTTCGCGATGGACCGCCGCCCATATGGTCAGCGGCAACGCCATGGCGAGCAAGGAAGCGGCGCCGATCCAATAAGGACGGCGCATCCTGCACGCCGCAGCATACGTGTAATCGCTCCGATTGCCGACTCCCAACACGAGGTGCTGCAAAAGATGCGCTGTGAAATAATGACGAGGGGAAGCGAGGGAGAGTATCTTCTCGCGCACGGAAACCAGGTCCGCAGCGGCATCACCCCCGGGTTGCTCAGCGGGTGCGACCGGGGTCTCTGCGGCGCTGTTTGGGAGGACGACGGGGCTGAGACGATCGCCCTCCTTGTGGAACATCACCCGCTCTATGGTCGTCACCGGCTTATCCAGGGCTGCCGTAAACCAAACGCCCATGAACTGAAAGAGCCCCCGAGCGTTCCTCCTGTTCTCCACGTGAGTGAAAATGCCCGCCAAATACCGCTTCAGGTTTTCCTTCATGCGCGCAAAAGCCTCCGGCAGCATGTACACGGGGATGGCCGTATCATCACGTCGAGCGCCGGATGCGGCGCATTTTTCCCACACGCTCTCATTGAGCGCCAATGAGGCGCGAAGCGTCTTGAGATGTTCCATCAACTCGTCAAACCCTCTGTCGGCAACAGCGGGGTCAAAAGGTCGATCCGGCTCCGGATTTTGCCAACCGAGGGGCTTTTCACAATCCTTCTCGCTGAGGAGGGAAAAGAACTCCGAAAAACCATCCAACTGGTCGCACTTCGTAATCACAACCCATACCGGACAATACACCCCGCACGTGCGATTGAAAGCTCGCATCTCCTCGGCGATGAGCGATACCTTGCGATCTCGCAACTCCGCGGAATCAAGCAGAATCGCGTCCGCCGGGATCGTCAGGACCACTCCCCTGACCAGGTTGTTTTTAAAAATTTTCTTATATCCATCGAGGAAAGTCTGCCATTCGTGGTCCTGACGCCCTCCCCAGCGGCTCAGGAAGAGGCGTCCGCCGATATCCCAAACCATCCCTTTATCCGCCAGCCACATGTTAAACGTGGACGTAGGTTCACTCGCGAGGGAGAAATCATTGATGCCGGCCGGATAGCGAATACCGCCGTACTCCATGAGACGGCTCTTGCCGGAGCCCGGTTCACCGAGTAAGAACCATGACCCTGTATTGCGGGGGGACAACCCCCGCTCCTCCATCGTATGTTTGGCGGAGGCCAAATCCATGCGGATATTTTCCGTGCGCAGGTACTGCTCGCGCTGTTGTGCCTTCAGATCCTTGCCGGCAGCCATGGCTGCCAGCTCACGCCGCAGCAGCAGGTCCTCGCGCATGGTGTTCACCATGCTGCGCAATTGAGCCCTCCGGCGCAGCACGCGAACCAGCACGTAGATCAAGACGAGCGCGGCGAGCGCCACCAATGCCACGACCACCCAATCCACCACCGTCATCCCACTCAGCCATCCCGGCATCATGGAGTCCTTCGCCGCACTCAATTGCGAGCCGGACACAGCTGATGCATCATTCAGGGTCGGCGGGACGACGTTGGCTACGGCACAACAGGGTTCAAACGGCATATTCATCACTCTTTTTCCTCCTCTCCAGACTGTTTCGTGTCTTCTTGCGGCAACTCAGGGAGCGGACGGGGTTCTTCCTGAGGCGCGCACGACGCATGTTCCGGTGCATCGTCCGATTCGGGAGCGACAGACGTCGCCTCCGCGGCGACATCGGCAGAAACCGCACGCTCCACAGGCGGGGGAGCCGGCTCAGCCCCCTTTTCCGGTGCAACATCGTCCGTGTCGGCGGGCTCTGTCTGCTTCCTGTCCAGATTCACCCCCTTCGCGACCATGCTGTCAGAGTTCTGGGCATGGAGAACAGCCTCCATTTTGATGTATTCCCCCGTTTTGTCGAGCACCTGCCAAAGCGCCATGGTCGCCCCCCTGTACGTGTGGATGTAGTAGAAAATCGACGCAACGAGCACCACCGCACAGGCGCAGGTTACCAACCCCGCTGCCAGGACGGGGCTGCGAGGCTTCATCTCCACCAACGACTGTTCCCCCTGAGAGTCCAGCAAGGAATGCTTGGCCTGTTCTTCACCGGGCAAGTTGATTTTCTCAGCCGCACTTCGCAAGAGCTCCTCAAGTTGCACGCTGCGCCGCTCCAACGCTCCGGAAAAGCCGCTGGCGATCATCGCATGCATCAACCGCAGGTGATCTCGCGCAAGGGGCGTATCCTCTGCCAACCACTGCCTCATATAATCAAAGAACTTTTCATCCCCTGCCAGTTCATTGTAAAGGCTGCGCCCGAGATCCTGCCACTCCCGCGCGTACGGGAAATTCCCCTCGTGCACCATGTAATCGATGTAAAACGCTGTGTACCTGCACGCATCCTCCATTCCTTCTGCCAAATCGGCTGAGACCGCTCCCGTCTTACGAATCGCGGAAAGCTCGCGCATGATATGCCCGAGCAGCACGTCCATTTCAGGGCCTTTACCGGAAGCTGCCTCATAACGGCTTGCCACCATGTACGTGACCAGAGGGTGAAATAGTTCGTAGAGCGTCATCTGTCGTTATTGAGGCTGGAAAGGATGAGATAAAGTTCAGCTTGCGTATGGGGAAGCGCTTTTTCACTCCATGTGAGGGCGCATTGCTTCTCCTCGCAGATATCCTGCCACGTAGTGTCACTCCCCAGTTTGTCCGTACGGAACCACAGGCGATCCCCGCCGGGTGGGAGAAG
>CANRKR010000003.1 GCA_947631275.1 uncultured Akkermansia sp. | reverse complement strand
CCGTGAACGGCGGCAGCATCAACGCCTCGGCGGTGGAGGGTTCCGGCAAGCTCGTGCTGGGGCTGACGTACAGCTCAAGCTCATCGGCTCTGACGGGTCCGACCCTGGCGGCAGGCATGGCGACGTCGCTCGTGAGCGGAAGCAACACGCTGAACATCGAGCTGAACACGGATTCTCTGACGGGATTCCTCAGCGGAGCCGACCCGAAGACCTACGCGCTCTTTGGTGAGGGCTACAGTTCACAATCCGGTCTGAGCAGCAAGCTGAGGTTCAGTCTGAGCGGGACACAGGCGGACAACTGGATACTGAGCTTCGATGAAGACACGGGCAATCTGACCTTCACCGCGAACGCAGCAGAACTCGTGTGGGGTGCGAGCTCCTCCGACAACTCCATGACGTGGGACAGCGCCGGCACGGGTACAGACCGTGGAGAATGGAGCAGAACAAGCGCCAACTTCACCGCGACGCAGGACGTGAAATTCCTCGGCACCGCGACCGGGGAGGAGCCTGTGACGCTGACCGTGAACGTGAAGGGAGACATTGCCGTCAGGAAACTCACCATTGGCGGTGAGAACGGTCCCGGCGAGTACGTCTTCTCCGCGGCAGAGGGCGAGGCAAGTCACAGCATTGCGGTCCATGGGGGTCTCGTTCTGAACGACAACGCCACCTTCAATGTGGAGACGACGGTTGCGGGGACTGTCAGCGGGACGGGGGGTCTGACGGTGGGCGCGAAGGTGACGCTGAGCTCCGCCCTCAGCGGGTACGGCGGGGCGGTGACGCTGAATGCGAACGGCGAGCTCGTGCTGAGCGCGGAGAGCAACAGCCTGAGCGGCGGATTGACGGTGAACGGTGCTTCTTCGCTGAGCGGCAATCTGACGGGCGCGCAGCTGAGCGGCAGCGGGGCGTTGACGTTGAAGAGCGGCAGCCAGACGCTGAAGGGCACAGGGTACACCGACGTGGTGAAGCTGGAGGACAGCGACGCCCTCACCGGCGACAGCACGGATGGGCTGACCGTGGGAGGACTTGCGACCACGAGCAGCAATGCCACGGTGGGCGGCAAGATCACCATCAACGACAGCGCGAATACGGAGCACAGCTTCCAGGGACAGATTGCGGCGGGCGGACTCACGCTCACCATGACGGCGGGGAACCAGAAATTCACGCAGAGCGGAACCTTTGACCTGACGCTGACCGGCGGCGCGCTGACCCTGGCGGGCGACAGCACGATCAACACGCTGAGCGGCAACGGCGAACTGGCGAGCGAGGGCACGCTGACGGTCGGCAACGAGACGCAGATCACGTACGGCGGCAAGCTGAGCGTGAAGGGGCTGACCCTGGGCGCGAACATGGCTTACACCTACGCCACGGACACGAGCGCCTCGGCGGGGACTCTGAACGTGGACGGGCACACCCTGACGCTGAGCGGCACGCTGGCTGCAACGGACCTGCAGGGGGCGAGCGGGGCGGTTGTCGGCGCGGTGGATGGCGACGGCACGCTGAGTCTGGATTACAGCACAGCCTCGCAGGCAGGCTCCTTCGGGGGAACGATCAGCAGCAACCTGACCTTCAACGGCGGCACGACGTACGGCTTCACCGTGACGACGTTCAGCGGCGGCAAGCTGGCGGTGGAATCGGGCAGTCTGACGGTCAGCGGGACGGTGAGTCATGAGACGGACGGCGTGGCCGTCACCATCGGCGATGGCGCGACGCTCACGCTGGCGGCGGGCGGCACGCTGGCGAGTCTGGATGGCTACACGGCGGCGAGCGATCCTGAACCTCCCGCAGCGAAGAGCGGCAAGCTGGCGGCGGGCGGTACGCTGACGCTGGGCAGCGGCGCATCCACGCTGGGCGCGCTGGAGATTTACGACACGACGGATGGGGACGGCTACGGCGGCAGCCTCACGCTGAACATCGGCAGCGGCGGGCTGACGGTGGACCAGGGCATCACCATCCACGAGGGGCAGGAGCTCACACTGGGCGGCGAGGGCAAGCTGACGGTCAGCAACAAGGTGAACCTGACCGTTGATGATGAGAGTCACGACGCGCACATCGTGGTGGAGGGCACGCTCACGCTGACGAAGGAGGGACTGCTGGACAATGGACTCACCCTGCATGCGGGGGCGAAGGGCGCGTTGCATCTGGATCTGACAAGCGGCGATCCCCACAGCCTGAAGAGCGTGCTGGGCGAAGGCACGACCTGGCACGGGGATATCGAGCTTTCGAAGGACACATGGATCTACGACTACGACGCGCTGAACGCCACCCTCGTGCTCACCGGCGCGACGCTGAAGATTGGGGGTGACGGTGCGGATACATACCTGAACGTGCAGGGCGGCGTGAAGCTGGGGGCGAAGGGAGAGAGCGATGCCCCGGCGGACAGCACGATCGTGGTGGCGAACGGCAAGACCGCGACGATCACCGGCGTGGCGTCCGCGGATGGAACGGCTCGCGGGCTGACGCTCAGCAGCGGTGGCACCGACCAAGCCGGAACCCTGAAGCTGCAGGGGATTCTCAGCGGGATGGACAAGCTGGATGCCGGGAGCGGCACGATCGAGGCGGGCGGCAGCGGCAGCACGTTCACGCTGGCGGAGGACTTCACCTTCAGCGGGAACATCACGCTGGAGACGGGTACGACCGTGACGACCGGGGAAAGTTCCGTCGTCAACGTGACCGTGGCTAACGACGCGGAGGAGAGCCTCACGCTGAATGCCGCGCTGCCGACCGCTTCTCCGGGCGATGCGACGGGGGGACTCGTCGCGCTGAACGTCACGGGCGGGAAGGTGACCCTGGGGACGGATCAGACCCTGGCGGGGTTGGGCGCGGCGACGGCGACCGGGACGGACAGCAGCATCATCGCGGTGGAGGCGGCTGAGGGCGGCAACAAGAAGCTGACCCTGTGGAGCGACGGAACCTACCAATGGGCGGGATCCATCGGCGAGAAGATCAACCTGACGGTGCGCGCCAACCAGGAGATCGGGAATTTCGGCACGAGTGGCGGCTCGAACGGCTCCATCACCGTGGAATACGGCAAGACGCTGACCATCAGCGGCGTCATGAACGCGAGCGGCCTCACTATCGGCACGGCGTCCCAGAACTCCGGCAAGCTCGTGCTCTCCGGCGGCACGAGTGATCAGGATGTGCATGCCCACAAGGTGAGCGGCGAGATCACGCTGGACACCACCGGCACGATTGAGGTGAAGCAGTACGCCACGCTGGAGGCGAGCGAACTGACGGGCAGCGGCGTTCTCACCGGGAAAGGAACGGTGATGTATGAGGGGGCGGAGATCGCGGGCGATCTGAGCAGCGATAGTTACAGCGGCAAGCAACTCAGCGCGACGCTGAAAGGCGGCATCACCCTGAAGGTTGAGCAGGGCGCGCTGGACTTCACCGGCACGACTGATGGCACGGCGGAGTTCATCGTGGGGAATGGCAGCACGAAGACGGCCGCGCTGAGGATCGTATCGTCCACGGCTACGACCGTTGGGGGCGATTCCGCCGCGAGTGGGTGGCAGAATCTGCCGACAACGTACCAGGGCAGCACGCGGATCGTGGGGCACATGACGCTGAACGGCGGACACCTCGACCTGAGCGTGGACGGCCAGAGCGTGAAGTATGTGTATCTGCCGACGCTGACGTTTGATCCGACCAACGGCGGGCAGGTGCACGTGAACAGCGGCAGCCTCATCCTCGGCGGTCTGAATGGCGGAACCAACGTGGAATTCGAGACGGCCAGCGGCTCCGGGATCATCCTGATGGGCGGGGAGGACAAAGAAGGAACTTCTTGGAACTTCTCGGGCGACTTTGTCCCGGCGGGAGATGAAGACTTACTCACGCTTACCTTCGCCGGGCAGGATGGCGGCGTGGGCACGACGAAGACGGTGCAGACGCTGACGGGCAAGGTGCAGGGGGCTCTGACCATCTCCGGCGGCGAGCTGACGCTGACGGGCGGGATGGATGGCGATGCGGAGAAGGTGCAACTGACCAACGTGACCTCCACGGGCGGCACGCTCGCGGTGGGGCAGGGCACGATTGACGCTCTCACGGGCGGCGCGACCGACGGCAAGCTGAAGGTGACCGGTAAGGTGAGCCTGGGGACGGTGAGCGGTTTCGGCACGGGCGAGATCATTCTGGGCGACAGCGGCGAGCTGACGCTGACGAGCAGCGGCGCCATCGAGATCGGCAGCCTCAGCGGCGGCAAGCATGTGACAGAGGGGGCAGGAACTTCCGCCAAAGTGACAGCCGGGACTTCCGGCAGCGCGACCGTCACGGTGCTTGGCAGCGGGGCGGCGGATTACGCCGGGGATCTGGAGAGCGGCATCACCCTCGCGGTCGGCAACAGCTCCAATGCCGCGCAGCAGACCCTCTCCGGCGAGGTGAAGGGGACGGTGAAGGCGGTGAACGGCACGCTCACCCTGTCCGGCACGTACGGCGGCAGCACGATCGTCATCGGCGGCACATCGGGCAGCGTGATGGGCAACGCGGTTCTCCTGGGCGGGAGCGCGGAGGCGGCGATTAACGTGACGAATGCTCTGGATTTCAGCGGGTACGGCACGCTGACGGTGGGTAATGGGGCGCACGTGGAGCTGACCTCCCTCAAGCTCGGGACCGGGAGCGCCACCCGCAACCTGAGCGTGCTCGGCAGCCTGGAGATTGCCGCGCTGGATCCGGTATCGGGCGCGAACCTCAGCGCCCTCACGCTCGGCGCGAGCAGCGGGGACGGCGCGGCGTTGAGCCTGGGCAGTGACATCCAACTCACGCTGAGCAGCCTGAAGATCGATGGGACGTCCGCGCTGACGGTGCATGCGCAGAAGAAAGATGGCGCGAACCGGGGCAATGTGATCACCCTGAACGGTGATGTGAACGGCACGGCG
This sequence comes from uncultured Akkermansia sp., assembly GCA_947631275.1. Taxonomy (GTDB): domain Bacteria; phylum Verrucomicrobiota; class Verrucomicrobiia; order Verrucomicrobiales; family Akkermansiaceae; genus Akkermansia. The sequence goes on along the minus strand of CANRKR010000003.1, from coordinate 53,469 downwards.
TCGAACCTGACGCTGAAGGTGGATTGGAGCGAACTCAAGACGCTCATCAGCGCGGGCAAGGCGGAGGCGTACGACCTCTTCACGGGCACGGGAGTCAGTTCGCTGACCGGGGCGAAGGTGGAGATCACGGGCAATGACGGCAATTCGGGTCTTGTCATGGAGCAGTGGGAGGCGAGCCTCAACAGCAGCGGGCAGATCGTCCTGACGGCGAAGTCGGAGACCCTCGAGTGGAATGGGGCGGGAGACACCGCCGCCTTCACCTGGGCCAACGATGAGCAGAGGATCTGGGGCAGAGGCACGACGCCCCAGACGGACAACAATGCGACGTTCATCGACGGCAACAGCGTCGTGCTGAATGGCAGCCACAGCGGCGACATCACGGTCACCGTCGGGAAGGACGGGCAGGGCGTGGTGGTCAAAGGGATGGAGGTGAAGCATGGTACGTATATCTTCAACGGGGAGAGCATCACGGTGAACGAGGGGCTGACCCTTTCCAACGGCAGCGGAACCACGCTGACGTTCACGAACGATGTCACCATCACCGGCGGGGTGAAGGGAACGCAAACGAGCGACGTGCTGATCGTCGGGAAGAAGACGGACGAGCCCACCGCGACCGGGAAGCTGACGCTGGCGGATGCGCTGACGACGTCGGGTGACGCTGGCGGCGGCTACGCGGGCAGTCTGCGGCTGGACGGCGGCGAAATCGTGCTGCAAGGGGCGACCAACACCGGCAAGCTGCAGCTCACGGAGAACGGCGGCACGCTCACGCTGGGAACAGGCGTGAGCTTCACGGCGGAGGTGTCGGATGTCCTCCCGAGCGCTCCTCCCCCGGCGACGGCGGGCGCGCTGACGCTCGGCCAAGGCGCGGGAACCCTCACCCTTTCCGGCACAACCACGGGCGTGGTGACGTGGACGACGGGCAGCACGGCAGGGGATCAATCCACCGTGGAGCTGGCGGTTGGCAGCGGGAATCTCTCCGTCGGCGGGCTGCAGGGCAGCTCCGGCAAAGTGACGAGCACGACGGGCAGCCTGACCATCACGGGCAACGGGAATAGCACGTTCAGCGACGAGGTGAGTTTGAGCGGCGCGCTGATTCTGGGCGACGGCACGACGGGGGCGAGTCAGACCTTCGGGAGCACGACCACTCTCGCGGCGGTGACGGTGAACAAGAACAGCACGCTGACGCTGAACGGGAGCACCACCATGAGCGGCGTCCTGAGCGGCGACGGCACGCTGAGCCTCGGCACGAGTCTCACGCTGAGCGACGTGGAGAATAGCGACCCGACGAACCACAAGATGGGGACGGTGACGCTGACGGGCAGTGGGTCGCTGAGCATCGCCAGTAGCGCGACGCTGACCGTGGCTGATCTGACGGGCGCGACCAACAACGGGCAGGGCAACAGCGTGACCGGCCAGGGCACCCTCGTGCTGACCCATGCGGCATCGCCGGCGGCGGGCAGTGATAGCGCTCCCGGCGACTTCAAGGGCAGCATCAGCAGCAACCTCACCTACCAGGGCACGGGCGATTACACCATCGGCACTTTCTCCGGAGCGACGCTGGAGCTGTCGCAGCAGGAGACATCATCCGTCGGCACGCTCACGATTACGACCCTGAGCGGCAGCAATACGGCGGCGAAGGTGGATGCCGGCACGCTCAAGCTGGGCAACGGCAGCACCTTGGCGAGTCTGAATGGCAGCGGCGGCAAGGTGGAGATCGGCGGGAGCCTGACGCTGAGCGGGGCGAGCAACTACAGCGGGACTGGCGTCCTCAATGTTGGCGGGACGCTGACTCTGAACGGGGTGACCACGCTCTCGAACGGCACGATCGGCACGCTGACCGTGAACAGCACGGGGCTGACTATCGCGGACGACGGCTCCATCACCGCCGCGAATCTGGGCGGCACGGGCGAGATCAAGGTGGAATCCGGCAACGGCAAGCTGGTTCTCAACACGGACACGAACGGGACCTTTGCGAACAACATCGCCGCCGAGCTGGAATACAAGGGCAAGGCGGATGTCACGCTGAGCGGCGACGTCACCGGCGCGGTTCAATTGAATGCCGGGATGAAGGGTAATGATGCTTCGCGGGGTTACGGTTCCCTGACGCTGAGCAAGACGGTAACGAATCTGGAGGTTACCTTCGTTAAGGGCACGCTCACGCTGAACGCGGGCGGGACGATTGATAAGCTGACGCTGCGCAGCGCGGACACGCCGCGTGCGCTGAGCCTCGGCAAGGGGAGCACGAAGATTAACGAGATGGAAGGCAGCCTGACCGGGCTGACGCTGGCGCAGGGGGCGTCGCTCGACCTGAGCGCTCTGGCGAGTGATGCTGTACCCCCCGGGACCTCGGTTGACCTGGGCGCGGTGGTGGTCGGCAGCAGCGATACGGTGACGGATTCGAACAACTACTCCTCCATCAAGGTGGTGAAGGCCACGTCGGTGACCAACGGCAACGCCTCGATCAGCCTGACCCAGTTGAAGCTGGCGAGTCTGAAGTTGAGCGAGGGCGACGGGAACGCGAAGCTGTGGATTGACCTGAGTGTGGACAACACGAACGTCGATGACCTGAGGGAAGCCCTGTCAACCGGGGATGGCGTGCAGTTGTTTGATACGTTGGGCGGGTTCGTGACAGGTGGTACTGATGATCCCGGCTGGACGTCCCACATCGGCTTCACCGGGCTTGAGATGGAAGATCGCCATTATCTGAAGCTGGATGCCTCCACCGGCAACCTGAAGTACATGGAGGATGAGGGCGCCCTCACCTGGGACGGGACGAACGCGGATAGTTTCACGTGGAACGCGAATGATATCAGCAGCGAGTGGTCGCTGAAGAACGGCGGCATGACCTCCTTCAAGAATACGACGGATTCCGTCATCTTCGCCGATAAGGGAAATTCGCAGAACACCGTGAGTCTGGTGCAGGGAACAGATCCGGAAACGAACGTGACGGCGGTCAACATGACCGTGCAGAGCGGGAGCTGGATCTTCACGCAGGCCGACTCCTCGGGGAGTTCCCTGACGGTGACGAACAAGCTGACGCTGGAAAACGGCACGACGAGCGAGTTCAAGAGCATCACGGCGACGGTGAAGACCCTCGCGGGCGCGGGCGATCTCGTGGTGGGCACGGGCGGCGACGTGACGATTCAGACGGCGCTGGTTTCGACTGCGGCAGGAGAGGACGGGAACACCTTCACGGGAGGCATCGAGCTGAACGGCGGCGGCAAGTTGACGCTGACGAGCGGGAGTTCGCACAGCGGGACGGTCAAGATCGGATCGGGCGGCGGCACGCTTGCGCTGCAGACTGCGAGCGTGCCAGGCGGTTTCACTTCCGGCGGCAGCATCACCCTGACCATCGGGGACGCGGACGGGGGTAGCGTCGGGGACCTGACGCTCACGAATGGGACGTACACCCTGAGCAGCGACACCGGCGGCATGTCGGGCGCGTTGGTGCTGGGCAGCGGCGCGACGCTGGTTGAAGGCAGTAATCTGACGGTGGCGGGTGTGAAGGATGCTTCCGACGCGACGTCGGACACGAATCGCACGCTGGGCGGCACGATCACGGTCACGGGGAATGACGGCGGCAACTCGTACAGCGGCGCGGTGAGCGGCCTCACCATCACGGTGGGCGACACGCAGGCGGCGCAGCAGGCGTTCACCGCGACGAGCGGCGTGTCCATCACCAAAGCCACGCTGGCGGCAAGCAGCACGCTGTCGCTCGCCTCCGGCACGGTGACCACTCTGGATATGAGCGGCAGCGGCACTCTCTCCGCCACGGGCGGTGGCGCGGTGACCGTCACCACCCTGACGGGCACGAATGATGTCCTGACCCTGATCGGCGACATCACCATCGGCAACGCCCTTGCAACCAGCGGCGGCAGTAGTTACGCCGGGAAGCTGAATGTCACCTCCGGCACGCTGACCCTCACGGCGGGCGGCAAATTGAACAATCTCACCCTCACCGGCGCGAGCAAACTCGTGCTGAACGGGGATCTGACCATCGATAATCCCGCCAATTTTGCGGCCGGTAGTGCGACAGGCGGCGGCGACGCGGGTAGTGATGATCACCTGTACGCCACCATCACCGGTAAGAAGACGAGTGCAGCGGACGGCGGCGCCACTTACACCACGCTGAAGCTCGGGGATAACACTCCCGGTATGAACGACTTGACGATCTACGCCAATTTCGAAAGCGTGAATCTTCTCTTCGATAAGGGTGTCAATTCGTACAAGAAATTAAACCTCTACGGGGATTTCAAGGGTGGCAGTGTGGTTATTGATAACAAAGGCGTTATCGAATTGCACGGCACCAAGATCGGGGAAAGCAACTCCAGAACGGACCTCGGGATGAAGGCCACAAAAACCGCGGGCTCGCCCACGCTTGCGGTGGTCGCTGACAATGCGGTCGTCTACAGCGACGCAATAAGCATGGACAACAGCGGCGGCACGTTCAATTTCTCGGGGTCAACCCAGCAGGTTTACAGCAACAAGATCACCCAGAGCGTCGGCAAGCTCACCTTCTCCGGGGCAAATCAGGCGATCCACAGCGGAACGATCACCCTGAGTGGCGGCACGCTCACCTTCTCCGGGGCAAACCAGACGATTACGGGTGCGGTTGTTAGTAGAGATGAAGACCCGGAGACGTACGGGTCTGCGAACGTCGCGATCACCGGAGGAGAACTCCAATTTACCGGAGCAGGTCGGACGCTCAAGGGAAATGTCGCGCTTCAGGGTGGCAAGCTCTGGGTTGGTCATGGTGAGAATATCGGAAAACTCGACGTTACCGGGGATGTAACACTCGGAACAGCCAACAGCTCAAGCAATGATGCTCTCATTCATATCAAGGCGGGAACTTTAGAGGCTTCAGGAACAGAAAATAGCGGGAGCCTGACCATCACGGGCAAGCTCAACACGGCGGAAAATGCAACAGGAACCCTTGAAATCACGACGGTGAGTCCGGGAGATACAGGCGTTTCGAAGCTGATCCTCGTGGACAACAAGGGTGGTGCGGGAGATAGTGAAGAAGAAACCGTGAATGCCGCTCTGAAAGGTGTTACGCTGATCAAGCAGGGCGACAGAACTCTCACCTGGCTGGGGGAGATTGGACAATACAGCAACAAGCAAGGACAGAGTAAAGGCAGCGCTCTGGATATCCAGAAGGGCACGCTGGTGATAGGGGATAGCTCGCACAACAGTGATGTCACGACCAGCGCATTCACGATTGGGCATGTGGAGGAGGGTAGCTCCACCACGAACGCAACCGTGGAGGTGGTCACGACCGGCAGTAAGAATTTTGTGGGCGGCGTGACGGTGAACAAGGACAGCAAGCTCGTGGTGAAGACGACGCAGGGCTGGAATGGCAACACCGGGGTTGTTTCCGGAGACGGCACGCTGGAGCTGAACGGACTCGACAGGGTCACGTGGAGCGCCGCCAGCAGTGAGGATCTCTTCACGCTCATCAGCGGCGACGGCGCTGCCATCGACACCGTTGAGCTCACCGGGAACACCACGCTCACCATCACCGGCGATGTTGCCGCGAAGTTGAAGAACATCAAGAATCTGTCCCTCGAGACAAGCGCCAATACCCTGAGCTTCAGTGCGGATGCAGGGAACGGGACGCTCTTCGGCGACTCGAGCGGCGCGCAGAAGGATCTCACGCTGAGCATCGCGGGAGGCGGCACAGGGGATGCTGTGTCGGTGACGACGACGGGGAGCGGCACGGCGTACATGAACCGGCAGGTCGTGCTGGGAGGGAACGCCACGGTGAGTGTTGCGGAGAACGCCGATCTGGTGCTCTCGCAGTACGCCACTTCCGGCACGGGCGCCACCACCAGCCTGGACCTCGGCGGGCACACGTTGACCAAGGCGGGGGAGGGCACGTTGACGCTCGGCGGCGGGACGACGGATGCGTGGAAGGTGGAGGCGGGGAGCGGCGCGGGGATTGCGGTGACGGGGGGCAAGCTCGTTCTGAATTATCAGGAGGACGGGACGGCGCAGTTGGGGAGCATCGGGCTCACGATGGCGCAGAATACGACGCTGGAGCTGAAGGGCACGGGCACGTACACGGTGGCGTCCCTGAGCGATACCACGTCGAGCAACGGGGCATTCAGCGTCACGGGCGACACGGGGGCGAAGCTGAAACTCGCCGGCAGCGGCAGCTTCACCAGCAGCGCGGATGTGAAGGTCGATCTGGAGGTGAGCGCGGGGACTCATACCATCGGGTCGCTGGGGACGGCGGCGAGTGGCGATGGCGTGTCGCAGGCAGCGGCGCAGAACCTCACGCTGGGGGCGAATGCGGGGCTCACGATTACCAAGGCGGCGACCATCGGCACACTCACTGCCACGGCGGGGACGGGTGAGAAGCCTTCCCTGACGCTGACGGCGGGCGGCAGTATCGCGGAGATGAGCGGGAGCCTGGGCGCACTGTCGGTCGGGGGCGACCTCAGCCTCGCGGCGCAGAAGAGCTACGACTTCGGCGCGATCACGCTGACGGGCGACGTCACGCTCACCCTGACGGGCGACAGCCTGGTGGGCGGCAGCGGTGGGGATCCCGCCACGAAGATCACGCTGGACAGCGTCAGCCCGTCGGCGTCCGGTTCGAACACGCTCACGCTGAAGCTCACGCGGGCGCAGATGGAGAGCATCGCGAGTCTGGACACAACCGGACTGCAGTTCTTCGACGGAACCGGGGCGAGCAGCCTCGACTGGACGAAGGGCGGGTCGAACAGCGGCTCCGTCGTGCTGGATGATTCGGAGGCGGATGCGCACTACAAGCTGGCGCTCGCGGACGGCAAGCTCACCTACACGCTGGACGAAGACGTGGCGGTGGACCTCACCTGGACCGGCAAGACCGCGACCTGGGAGCAGAGGACCATCGGGACGGGCGATGAGCAGGACTGGACGACGGGAACGGACGAAAACAAAGCCTACTCCGCGTTCTACAACACCGGGAAGGACAACGTCACCTTCGGCGAGCTTACCGCGGAGGAAGGAACCAACAAGTCGGTGGATATCGATGGGACGCTGACGGCGCACAACATGACCGTGTCGGCTACGGGGTACAGCTTCACGACCGGGACGACGGAGGAGACGGGGAGTACCGACAGCCTCACCGTCACGGGCACGCTGACGCTGAGCGCGGAAGCGACCTTCGACGGCACGATCATCCTGAGCGGCACGGATCTCGACAAGACCGGCGAGGAGGACGGAGGGACGAGCAAGAATGTGCTGGCCGGGAACGGGAAGCTGAACATCACGGGCGGGACCTTCACCATCACCCCGGCGGTGAGCAAGAGCGAGAGTTCCGCGAGTGCGGGGGATGGCTACACGGGCGAGGTCAGCCTCAGCGAAGGGGCGAAGCTGGTTCTCACGGGCGGCGGCAGTCTGGGGACTCTCAAGGTCGCCGCCTCGGAGCAGCCGACGACGGACGCCGCCACGCTGGAGGTTGGCAGCGGCAAGGCCCTCACGCTGGACGCCCTGAGCGGGAGCGGCGCGCTGACGGTTGCCGGTTCGGTGTCGGTGGCGCAGGCCCTGGCGGCGGACAATAGCAAGACGCTGGATATCACCGTGAGCGGCGGGACGCTCACCCTGACGCAGGGCGGCACGATGGGCACGCTCGAGCTGGCAGGAGACACCGGAAGCGAGGGCAAACTGGCGATTGGTTCGGCTGAGGGCAGCCCCACCTCGCCCACCCTGACGGTGGAGGGGCTGACGGGTGACGAAGGCAACAGCATCACCGGCAAGGGGAAGATTGCCATCACGGGCGCGGGCGGCGACTTCGGCGGGACCATCGGCGGCGAGGGCGCTGACATCAGCATTTCGGTGGCGGCGAGCGGCGAAAGCGCGAACCAGACCTTCGGCGGAGCGGTGACGCTTGCGGAGCTGGAACTTACCGGCGGCACGCTGACGCTGGATGGCAAGGCGGAAATCGGGACGTTCAAGTCGGGCACGAGCGCCGGGTCTCTGGTCATCGGCGAGAGCGCCGAGGTGACCTTCAAGGCGGCGGATGCGACGAACGCTTCCCTGACCAAACTCGAGCTGAAGGCGCAGACGGGCGACGACGGGTCGGTGACCTCAGCCGGCAAGCTGCATCTGGAGGGGAACAACAATCTCACGCTGAGCGGATTGGCGGGCAAGGGCTCCATCTATCTGGGGGTCGCGGACACCTTCGGTCAGCCGGAAGACTCCACACCGGGGCATCTGAAGCTGGCGGACAGCGCGTCGATTGACAACGACACGGAGATCACCCTGATGCTGGATGGGAGCAAGATCGCGAAGAATCTCACGGCGTACCGGCACGCGAATCCTCAGCTCGTCGAGAAGGGGACGAGCCTCAATCTGGCCGGCAAGACGCTCGACGATTACTTCGGCATCGACTTCTTCTACGAGTCAGCCGATAACGGTTCAGCAGGCATCCTGGCGCACCGCACGTTCCACCTGACGGACGACGGGAAGCTCACCTGGGAGATCGCGGACGGCGCCACGGAGGTCTGGGACAACGGGGACAGCAGCAAGGATGGGAACCTGACCTGGCAGGCGGGCGGCACGACGTACGAATGGAACGTGGATGACGTTTACGAGGCCTTCGCCGATGGTCGCGCGGCGGTCTTTGCGGCGACAGGCAGCAGCGTACCGCCCGAGGGAGGAATGCCGGAGAGCGGCTACACGATCACCGTGGATGGCGCCGTGAACGCGAAGTCGCTCACCGTCACCAGCGCGGAGCAGTACGGGAAGGAGCCGCCGACCGGGACCCCGGGCAGCGCGAAGTACACCTTCCGGGGCGACGGGAATGACAATGATACCCTGACCGTCGCGGGCAGGATGGCGATCACCGACGGCAACACCGCGGTCTTCGGCGATCAGCTCACCACCACGGTGAGCGGCGCGCTGGACGCGGCGAGCGGCAAGATGGAGATCACCGGCGGCACGCTCACGCTCAACGGCAGCGGGGCTGGCGTCGCCAACAACCTCGGCTCCCTGACGATGACGGGCGGCACGCTCACGCTGGGTGATTCCGCGGCGGTCACCCTCACGCTGAACGCCCTGACGGGCACGAAGGCCGGGGAAACTGCGGGCAGCATCGACGGGAATGCCGGTTCCGTGCTCGCCCTGAGCCGCACGGATGCAGGGGCAGGCTCCTTCGACGGCGCCATCGGCGTGCAGTTCGACTACACGGGGCAGACGAGTGACGAAGGCTTCACCCTGAACGGGGCCTTCACCGGCTCTGTGCTGAAGGTGCAGTCCGGCAAGCTCATCCTCGCGGGCGGCACGGGCAGCGTGCAAAACGCCGCGGTCACCGTGGGCACAGCGGGCGGCTCCGCTTCCACCGGCTCTCTGCAGATCGGACCCACCGCCTCGACCGAGCCTGCCGTCACCACGCAATTCGCTTCTCTGACCCTGAACGGCGCCTCGACCCTGACCCTGAACAGCGATTTGACGGTGACCGGGAGCCTCAACGCGGGAGCATCAGGCGAAGGCAACACCGCCATCATCACCGGCAAGAAGACGGATGGACAGGACGGCGGCGACGCCACTTACACCAAGCTGACGATTGGAGACCTTGGTGAGAACGGGCCATGGACTGCTACGCAGGCGCTTCATGCCAACGTCTCGAATGTGGACATCGTGGTTTCTCACAAAGCTTCGAATGATCACTATCTTGAGCTCTCCGGCAACATTACCGGAGGGAGCGTGAAACTGGATCGCTACGGGGTCGTTCATCTCAAGGGCACCACGATAGGCGGCAACGGAGATGGGGAAAAGACGGATATTTCCGTCGTCGCTGAGACACAGGTGTTGAACAATGCTCAAGGAGATCCCAGCCTCTACGTCGACACCGCCAGCGCCGCGATTTACGGGAATGTCTCTGTCCAGTATGGCACCCTGACCTTCTCCGGCGCCAATCAGCAGATTCACAGCACGACTATTGATGTAAATAACGGCAAGCTCAATTTCACGGGGAACGGCACCAGCATTGCGGGTAAAGTCACGCTGAATCACAAGGACGGGGCCATCACTTTCGGAAATGTGGGCAACACGCAGGAGAGCTACACTCTCACAGGGAATTTTGTGCACGAGAGATCCACTGTCACCCTGACTGAAAACACGACGTTGAAGGTGACTGGTGATTACACCATGGGGACGACATCATCGGCTCCGAAGCTCAGGCTCAGCAGCGGATCCGAGATCGAGATTACCGGCGCCCTGACGACTGTTGCGGACATCGACGCACAAAATACCATCATCTCCACCGCGAGCGGCACGGCTGCCATCCTCAGGTTGAGCGGCAACGTGGTGGAGGGAGTGGACGGGAGGCAAAACGACACCTTCGCCGGACAATTGCAATCGATTCATCTGATCAAGACCGGGGACAGGGAAATCACCCTCACCGGCAATATCGTTTCGAATCCTTCTCCCACCAGTGGTACGGCACCGGCGTCCGTGCTGGACATCCAGAACGGCACGGTGAACCTGGGCGTGGCTGAGACTCGTTCCAGCAACGAGATCTCTGTCGACAGCCTCACGGTCGGCACCTCGGGTGCAGAATCGACTACCGCCACGGTGGTGATCAACACGACAGGAGACAAGACATTCACCAACGGCATCACGGTGAACGGGGGGAGCACGCTCAAGGTGACGACGACGCAAGGTTGGAGTACCGAGACTAACAAAGCAGGGAATATTCACGGCGATGGAACTCTGGTGCTGGATGTGGGCAATACGGTTCAGGGGACGGCGAACGACAACTGGTTCCTGCTGGGCATGCTGAGCAGTGACGCTGCAAAGAGCCTTGCGCGCGTCGAGCTCGCCAGCGGCACGGCGTTGAAACTGGAAACGGTCGGGACCTCAAACGCCAATGCCGCACGTCTGGCGCGGGTGAAGGAGTTTGACGTGGCGAGCGGCAGTGCGCTGTTGTTGGGGAGTGCCGGCATACTGTACCACACCGGCACCGGCTTCACCCTGCATCTTGCCGGTTCCGGCATCACACCGGCTGAGGGAACTGAGCAGGATTACAACCACGGCGCGCTCGTCGGAACGCTCGATGAGGATACCGATATTCAGGGCAACGTTGCCATCGAAGCAGATGCGACCATCTACCAGGCGGCGAGCGGCAACATGCGGTTGAGGGCAAGGCTGTCCTTCGCGAGCGATGGGCTCACCCTCACGAAGAAGGGCGCGGGCGCGTTGACCTTCGTGCAGACTCAGTTCTCAGCGCAAACGTCGGGAGGGGACAATCACGGAGGAACCATCGACGTGCAGGAAGGCACGCTGAGGTTTAATTTCGGTGCGAACAATGGAAGTAATCAAACGAACGAAGACGACCTGACCGGGGTGACTGTCAAGCTCGCCGGGGGTACGGATCTGCACGCGATGAGTCAGATGGCTTCGTCGTACGAGATTACCGCGCTGGAAGACAGTGGGTTTAACGGAAGTGGGAATCGGTACGTGCGCGGTCAGGAGAAGTCGAGCACAGGTCCGGACTATGGGAATGCCAGGCTGAAGATTATGCTTGCCGATGGCAAGACCGCTACGAGTTCGGCATACATCTCAGAGACAAATGGTAATTCCACTCGACTCAGCATCGAGATGGCGGGGGCGGGCACGCAGAAGATCACAGGGGCGTTCAAGGGCGCGGATATCGTGTTTTCCGCGGCCGGGACGCTGGAGCTGGGGTCGGCGACGAATAAGGTGGAGGCGACGGGAGGGGTGGACTTTGGAAATGAACCGCTTGCCGGAGGGACGCTGGTGTTTGCGAATACGGACAACAGCGTGGCCGGCGAGATTAAGGGCAGCGGCAGGCTGCAGCTGACGTTCTCGAACAACGTGGCCGGGCTGAGCGCGGGCGCGCTGAACGGGGCCTGGTTCTTCCGTAAGGCGGATGGACAAGGCGTCGGAAATAATCTGGATGCGACTGACAAGCTGGCGCTGACGCTCACGGGCGTGGCGGACAGCAAGGGAGGAGAGGAGGCGGTCTACGCCAGCGGTCTGACGGGTGTGGATTCCATCACCATGGACGTGACTGCAGGCATCACGAATGCCAAGATACAGGACTTCGAGCAGGCGTTCACGGGGTCGAAGGTGGACGTGAAGAAAGGCACGCTCCGGCTGAGCGGGGACGGGAACACGGCGGATGAGCTGGCGGTGGGCAACGACGGCGTTCTGCAGCTGGAAGGCACGACGTCGGCCGGGAAGATTACCGGCACGGGTGAGCTGAGCGGCGGGAAGGGCGGGGGAGAAGCGCAGAATGAGACACTCACCCTCACGGGGACGGGCAGCGAATTCACGGGCAAAGTGAGCCAACTGGGCAGTCAGTATCTCGACCTCCTGGTGGACACGGCGGCGGCGAGCGATACGCACACCTTCGGCGGGACGGGCACGATGACCTTCGGCGCGGTGAGCATCGACTCCGGGACGCTGAAGTTCACCAATACCAACACGAATGGCGTGCAGATCACCGGCAACCTCACCGTGGGCAATGGCACGGATGACATCACGGAGTCGGACGACAACAATCCGATTGACAGCACGCTGGAGTTCAGACAGGGCAGCGTGGGCGGAACCATGACGGTGAACAGCGACGCGCAGCTCACGGTGAGCGGCGGGGTGGCGGTTACCGGGTTGGCAACGGTGAGCGGTGCGATTTCCATCACGAATGGGGCCGAGGGCGCGGATGCTCAGCTCACGCTGAACGGCGGATTGACGGGCGATGGCAGCATCAACGGGGCAACGGAAGACGGAGCCAACGGCAAGCTGACCCTGGGCGGCAACTTGACTGAGGCGAAGAGCTTCACCGGCAGCATCAAGGGCGTGGACATCACGGTGTCCGGGACGGCGAGCGGTCAGACGCTGACCAATGTGAGCGACGGCACGATCAACGTGGAGCAGAGCGGCAGCATCACGCTGGGCGGCTCGGCGGAGGGCAATCAGGCGAAGCTGACGGGCGCGACGGTGAACGGCACGCTGACCTTCGATGGCAGCAACAACGAGCTGGCGGGCGGCTCGGCGTTCACCATGGGCACGAACGGCAGCATCAATCTGGAGGACGCCGGGGATGCGTTGAAGGTCACAGGCGGCATGAGCGGGACGAACGGCAGCATCACGGGCAGCGGCACGCTGACGGTGGATGCCACGGACACAAGCGGGGACGGACTCAGCTCCGGGGTGAGCTTCGGGGAGAATCTGAACATCGTGAAGAGCGGCGCGGGCAAGCAGAGCTTCTCGGCGGCCCTCGGCTCCAGCACCACGAAGCACAGCGGGACCATCGACGTGCAGGGGGGCGAACTGGCCTTCGGCGGCAATGTGCACCAGAGCGGCGCGGTGACGGTGGCGAGCGGCGCGACGCTGCACTTCAGCGGGAGCAGCTCAAGCGTCGTGCTGGGTGAGGTGAATGGCGGGGACAGCGCGCCGGAGGGCAACAATTACGTTGGCACGGTGGTCTTCGACGGCACGAGCCTGACGATGGGCGGGACGACGAACCACAGCTACCTGGACAAGCTGCAGATCAAGAACAGCACTGCCGCTGATGGCGTCACCTGGACGCTGGCGGGCGACGTGACGCTGGGCGGATTGACCGTGGCGGCGGCGGACAAGCTGACGATTGCCGGGAGCGGCGAGCTGACGCTGGACGGCGAGCTGGACCTGGGGGACAATGATCTCGTGGTGAAGCTGGCGGAGGGTCTCACCGTGAAGCGCGGGAGCAACTTCAGCTACAAGGCGAACACCACCGGGCAGCTCGTGCTGGATGCGTCCGATCTGACGCCGCCGGTGCACATCACGGAGGTGTTCCAGGGATCGTGGAAGGGGCAGGAAGTGGGGCTCTACGGCAACGTGTTCTACTACGACTACGGCACTACGCCCAACGCCGGGCATGAGGACGATGCGGAGTACTTTGCGCGGGTGGACGTGAAAGTCGGCGCGCAGTTCTGGCTGAAGAAGAGCTACACGCAGACGGATGTGGACGAAGCGGAGGGGACCACTCCCGGGGAGATTCACATCGCGGGCAAGGGGTACACGGATGGCGATAGCTTCAAGGCGAATGTCACCAGCGGCGACGACGAGAATAAACAATACCTCTCGTACGGCGCGCTGCGTCTGGATGGCGGCGTTTCGCTCACCGGCGGCTCGCTCGTGCTGGATGAGGATGCGGCGGTGCTTGTGAGTGGGAGGGAGAGCACGGGGACGATTGCGGCGGAGGTGAAGGGCGCGGATGGGAATGAGACTGCTGAGACGCTGACCAAGTACGGCGACGGCACGCTGAACATCACCGGCGCGGTGTCGGGGCTGGGCGGCATCGCCACGGCGGACGCGGACAGCAGCAGCACGGACGACGGAAGCAACTACGGCGGCACGCTGAGCCTCTCCGGCTCGCTGAATGTGGGGTCGACGAGCTTCACGTTCACCACCGGCGGCAGCGGAAGCACGAAGAGCACGATTGAGGTGAAGGGCGGGCTGACCGGCAGCGCGGGCATCACCAAGGCCGGGGAGGGCACGCTCCTGCTGGATGGCAGCGTGACCGACAAGAGCCTGGCGGCGAACGGCAAGCTGGACATCACCGGCGGCACGGTGCAGCTGAAGGGCGCGAGTGCGTTCTCGGAGGTCGCTGTCGGCAGCGGGACGAATTTGCAGGTGGATCCGAATGCCACGGCGGGCGCGATTTCCGGCTCCGGCAGCATCGGCTCGCTGACGGCGAGCACGGGGACGCTCACGCTGAACGGGACGAGCGGGACGTTCGACTTCTCCGGGACCATCGGCAGCGCGACGGACAAGCTCGCGAAACTGGACGTGAACAACGTGGGGCAAAGCCTCAGCGGGGAGATGCACCTGGGCGAGTTGAACGTGCAGAAGGCTCTCACGCTGAAAGGCAACGCCACAAGCAGCACGATCGACAACCTGAACATAGCGCAGGCGGGCGGGCAGCTCACCCTGGGCGCGGCGGGCACGGGCAACTTCAGTCTCTCCGTCGGCGCGTTGAACGGGACGGACACTGGAAGCCGGATCGCCTCCGGCGGGCAGACCGTGGCGATGACCATCACCGGCACGGGCGGCAGCTACGCGGGCACGATGGACGGCGTGACGACCTTCACCGTGGGCAACAACGCAAGCCAGACGCTCACCAGCGGGTCGCTGAGCCACACCGACTTTGTGGTGAATAACAACGGTACGCTGACGCTGTCGGCAGCGAGCGTCACGGTGGATGATCTGACCGTGAACGGCTCCCTGACGGTGGGCGCGACCGGGGACGCGACGCTGACCGCCACGAAGCTCAGCGGCAACGGCACGATTGCCGCGGGCGGCGGTGGGTCAGGCAAGGTTTCGCTGACGCTGACGAACGGAGGCGGCGCGACCTTCGACGGGACGCTGGCCAACATCGGCTCCATCACCCTCAATGCGGGGCAGCAGACCTTCACGCAGGCGTACAGCTCCGGCGCTATCACGGTGGGGCAGACTTCAGGCGATGCCACTAAACTGGTCATGCGAGGTCTTGTGACGACCACGGATGCCGTGCAGGTGAAAGGGGCCGGAGAACTCATCCTGAATGGCGCAGGAGAGAACAAGCTTGGCAATCTCAATCTTTCCGGCAGCCTGACGGTCGGCGATGGATCGAACAACACCGAGGCGCACAAAAACGTGAAGCTGACGCTGAAATCGCTCACCGGCACTGGCGGCAGGATATACGGCGTCGGGCACCTCATCCTCTCCGGTAAGGACGTGACCGGGGATCCGGTGACCTTCGGCGGCACGCTGGAAAGCGCCAATCTTCACCTCGTGAAGGACGGCGCGTACACTCAGGTATTCACGGGAACCACGGTGAAGGCGGTGGACACCACGGTGAACAACGGCACGCTGCAGTTCGGCACGGAGGGCAGCCGCAACCAGGCCCTCACCCTCGGCGCGCTGGTGGTGGGCAGCAACACGACGTCCGCCACGGTGGATGTCTTCTCCGGCGGAACAAAGAGCATCACTTCCATGACCATCAACGCGGGCAGCGAGGTGGTCTTCCACGGTGAGGATTCGCTGAACAACCTCAGCACGACGAACCAGGCTCTCGCCCACGGCGAAGGAACACTCGTGTTGGAGGACGTGGAGAATCAGATCGTTGATAACGGGACCGGAGTTCTTTACTCTTTCTTGAACACCGAGAATGGCGATAACACGAAACTCGGCGCACTAAGGTTGCGGTCGACAACAGACGCCTCCAACAAGACAACGCTCGTTCTGAAAAGTGTGGCTGCCGGTACCAGCGGCTCCATGATGAATAATGTCGCGGATTATTATGTGGAACAAGGTTCTACAATCTTGATTTGGGATGCCAACTGGCTGAACAATCAGACATCCTCAGGGGAGAAACCTACGCTGCACCTCAGCGGGGACGGCTCGGGAGCGACGGTGGATAACTTCACCTTCAGTAACGTTCGGCCTCCGATGGATGCTGCGCTGTACGTGTTCAGCAATAACGTGCAGCCGACGACGACCTGGGATATCGTGGCGGAGGCGGATACCTCGATCAATGTCATGCAAAATCTCAGCGAGTCCAGCGATGTTGCGAAGTTCACCCTGAATGGGACGCTGAGCGGAACGGCTACGGAAGGAGATAACGCCGGGAAGGCCTTCACCATCACCAAGAAGGGGAATGGCACCCTCATCCTGGGCGACGGATTTAGCACGGTTGCGAATAGCGCAGGGCGTCTGAACGTGTCGGCAGGCAAGCTGCAACTGGCCTTTGCGGATACCGCTGGAGGCCACTCTGCGGACGCGCTGGCGAAGTACGCAGTGCAGCTGAGCGGCGGCACGCTGGATGTGACGGCGACGGATGCGGAGGGCTACACGGTGAAGTACCTGGAGGGGACGAGCGGGACAGTTTCTGCTGCGACGGGCGCCAAGCTGATCATCGACTTCGACGGGAAGAAATTTGACGGGACGACGGACGCGAACTTCACGAGCGCCGGGGCGGAACTGACGGCGGATGTCGCCGGGCTTGAGCTGCTGACGAAGAAGGGCGCGGGCAGGCAGACGATTCACGGGACGTACGAGGGCGGAAGCCTGCTCGTGCAGGGCGGCGCGCTCGTGCTGGATGCGGCGGCGGAGGGGAAGAGCTTTACCCTGAGCGGCACGGTGAGCGTGAGCGGGACGGGCAGCGTCCTGACGGTGGAAGGGCCCGCGAGCATTGCCGGGGCGGTGACGGTGTCCGGCGGCAGCGCGACGCTGGGGACGGCGGGCAAGACGCTGACCCTGGCGGCAGGCACGGCGAGCGTGAGCAACGGCGGCACGCTGACCCTGGCGACGGGGGATGTGCAGGGCAACAATGCGACTGATAAGCTGACTGATAAGCTGAGCATCACGGTGGATGGCGCGGGATCGAATCTGGCGATTGCGCCGGAGGATGATTCCTTCAACGCGGAGGAGCGCGACATCAACGTGCAGCTGACGAACGGCGGCGGCATCGACCTGAGCAGGGTGACGATGAGCGGCGACACGGGAACGCAGGAGGTGCACCTGAAGAGCATCACCGCCGATATTGCGACGGCGGGCAACATGAGCTTCGGCGGCTCCGTGGCGGGTGGCACGCAGTCCGTCCACGTGGGGACGCTGACGGGGTCGATGAACTTCACCGGGTTGGGCGCGGGGCAGCAGCTGCACCTGGAGGAGATCAACAACAGCGCGAACGCGGTGATGACCGTGCAGGCCGATGCGGGAGGCGAGGTGTACCTCGACCACATCGTGCAGACGGGAGTGGGGACGGAGAGCAGCCTCACCGCTCAGGGCGAGGGCGCGCAGGACGCTCTGCACGTGCACATGCACCACGGCGGCGGCAGCTCCAATCCCGATGCCGGCTTCCACAAGACCGGCGAGGGCGACTTCAGCCTGGGCAGCAAGCTGACGGTGGACCGTGGCAGCAACTTGTTCATGACCTACCAGGGCGGACTTGGATTCGGCGAGAAGAACGCGATGGACGACGTGCTGGGGAGCGATGAGATTTCGATTGAGCAGGGCGTCATGCTGCGGTATGGGGAGGAGATTTACGGGGACGGAGGAGCAGTGGGCGGCGGCAAGCTGAAGCTGAGCGACACGCTCTTCGACGGCTTCGGAAAGGGTGGGCTGGTCATCTACCTGAAGGAGATCTGGGAGCACAGCAGCGACCAGCTGAGCAGCGGCTTTGACCTGGGCATCATCAGCGAGACGAACTCCGACGAGAGTCTCGCGAAGTTCAAGAACATGATCACGTTCCCCTTGTACAGCGGGGACGATGACAAATGGCATCTGAGCTGGGAGGAGGACCAGGAGCATGGCTACTACCACCTGCTGCTCTCCGTGGAGGGCAATATCGAGTTCACGGCGCCGGAATGGGACAACGCCTGGGGCATAGCCGGGCTGAACGGATCTCCCGCGACGTCGGCCATGGAGAACCACGCCTGGAATGGAACCGGCGACGTGTTCAATCTGAGCGACAGCGGGACGGGCTTTGCGAGCCACTGCCTGGAGCTGGGCCGATACGACGGGAACGGCGACGGCAATCCCGATTATCAGATGGGCTGGCAGAACCTGATCCGCCTGACGCAGGGCGTGGCGACGACGACCGGGGACGCGAAGGACGCGACGGTGCTGGGCGGTTTCCTGATCAACGAGGAAGACCAGCTGGGACGCGGCTGGGAGGGATCCAGCTACATCGAGTACCTGTACGACGGGGCGGCGGAGAACAACCACCTGCACCTGCTGGTGGGCGGGGCGAGCTGCACCGTGCAGAGCGACAGCAAGCGCGCGTACTACGAGGGGACGAGCCACATTCAGCTGGATGTGCAGGCGGAGGCCGGCGACAGGCAGAGCGGGGCGGAGGGAGCCGTGGACTACATCGTGGGCGGCAACCACGTGAACAACTCCACCTTCTCGTTCATCGGCAACAGCTACATCAGCGTCTTCAAGGGGACGGTGCTGGGCGGCATCGTGGGCGGCAGCACGCTGACGAGCGGGACGGCATCCGCCGAGTACGACGCCTTCTTCGGCAGCACGCACATCTTCATCTACGACGTGCTGAGCAATGTGGTGGGGAGCGACGGGCAGATGCTGAAGCCTGGGCTTTCCGACGGCAGCGCGGCGACGACAGGCGCGGATACGTATTTTGCGGCGATCGTGGGCGGCAACGCCTGGATTGATTCCGTGGGCGTGGGCACGGAGCAGAAGGAGGTGCGTCCGAAGTTCCGCGGGAACGCGAACATCACCATCAACCTGAGGGACATCCAGTACAAGGGAGTGGACGACGAGAAGACCGAGGAGGACGATCGCGTTCCGGTGGACGTGGCGGCGCCAGGGTCCGGGTCCTTCGACAAGGCGATCGTGGGCGGCAACTACACGGCTCCGAAAGCGACGACGGCGACGGAGGGGGTGACGAGGTCCTCGATCTTCACGGGCGACACGACCATCTCGATCACCGCGGTGACGCCGGAGCGCGAGCGGGGCAACGTGCTTCTGAACACCGGGCATGTGTTCACGGAGGCGATCAACGGCGCGAGCCGGCGCGAAGCGGGCGGCAACGGATCGACCGAGTTCACCGGCAACACGAAGATCGCGATCAACGGCGGCTACTACCAGAATGCGGTGGTCGGCGGCATGTGGTTCGCGGAGACGGCGGAGGGCAGTCACACGATGACGTTCAATGGCGACACGCACATCGAGCTTGAGGGCGGCATCTTCTGGCGCGTGGTGGGCGGCAGCTACACGCTCGGCGGCGCGAGCGGCGCCCAGGAGCTGACGACGGGCGACACGCACGTGACCATCGACGGCGAGGGGATTGTCTTCTCCTCCGCCTACGGCCCGAACGGCAACAACGGCAGCCAGGAGTCCCTGGGGATCCTGGCGGGCGGCGACTTCTACCGCAGCGACGCCGGCGACAGCAATGTGCGCGAGGGCAACACGAATCTCACCATCCTGAGGGGCACGTACAACGACATCCACATCGTGGGCGGCGACTACGCGAACTACACGAACGTGGGCGAGGCGACCGACGCCAACGGCACGCCCTCCGCGAAGACGGGGAACGTGAACCTGACGATCGGCTGGGATGCGACGGAGGAAGGAGCGGAGAAGAACGGGCAGATCGACATCACCGGCGTGGTGGTGGGCGGCAGCTACCTGACGGATGAAGGGAAGGGCGGCAACATGGAGGTGGGGAATGTAACGCTGACCATCCACGGCGGGAGGATCGCGAAGGAGACGGCGTTCGGGCACGTGCACAACGAGCTGGCGGTGCTGGGCGGCAGCATGCTGGCGGACCAGACGCAGGGCGGCGGGCACGCGATGACGGTGGGCGAGACGACGATCACCATCGACGGCGCGGCGACGATCACCGGGCATGTGGTGGGCGGCAGCTATGTGAGCGACCACGAGGAGGCCGGGGCGGAAGACGAGCACGAGACGAACTCCCTGACGAGCGGGAATATCACCCTGAACCTCAACGGCGGCAGCATCACGGGCAGTGTGATCGGCGGGCACTACAGCGAGGTGACGACGCACTCGGACATCCTGGCGGTGGGCGATATTGCCATCAGCGTGGACGGCGCGAGCATCGACGGCGACATCATCGGCGGCAACTGGCGCGCGACGAGCGTGGGACGCACGGGCGACAACACGAACGACAAGGGGGCGATCTCCCTGGCGCTGACGAGCGGCGAGCTGACCGGCAGCGTGTACGCCGCGGGCTGGCACGAGAACATCATGACGGGCACGCCCGACGAGGCGCATCCGGCGCTGAACTCGCAGACGCAGAAGACGGGGGTGACGCTGGGGCAGGGCTTCAAGTTCACCGGCGAGGGCGAGCACACGCTCTCCGGCGGCTACAGGAAGGCGGAGTACGGCACGAGGCGCGATACATCCCGGGTGCAGCAGGCGAGCCTCGTCATCGACGGGGAGCGCAACGACCTGGGGAATGTGACGCTGCAGGACTTCAACGAGATCACGAACGAGGGGGATGTGACGGCGAAGGCGCTGGTGCTCTCCCACGACGTGCAGGAGCTGGGGACCTTCACGAAGAAGGGGGCGGGCGTGCTGGCGGTGGGATCGGTGTCCGGCGCGCGAGTGGCGGGCAGCGAGAGGCTGTTCGACGGGGTGCTGGACATCCGGGGCGGGCGCATCGAGGTGAGCGGCGCGATGACGCTGGGCGGCGGGCTGCAATTCGACCTGACGGGCAACACGAACGGGAGGACGGAAGAGACGGCTTACCTGCGAGCGCTGGGCGGGCTGGACTTCTCCGGGCGCTTCGGCGAGTACGGGGAAGACAAGATCAGCCTGTGGCTCGGCGATGACCTGACGAGTCTGGAGGCGGGCGACTACTACCTCGTCACCGGCATCACGACGGCGGAGTTCAAGACGGACAACGTGGGCAATTACTTTGACCTGACCGGGAAGCGCGCGATCACCCTGAACGCGGGGACGGACGATGAGACGACCGTGGAGAAGAGCGTGAAGGACGTGCTGAAGGAATGGACCGACGCGCACGCGGACGATGAGAACGACTACGAGGCGCGGCTGGTGAGGAAGGGCGACAGCCTCGTGCTGAGTCTCTCCACCACCACGCCGGACATGTGGGTGTGGCAGGGCGACGAGGGCGAAGGCGGCGGGAACATGAACTGGAGCAACAACGACACCTCGGCGAGCGACAACTGGAAGCACGACGAGGCAGACAAGGGCACCGTGGGCCAGGCGCCGGACGTGTACTTCAAGGGCAGCGGCCAGGGCGAAGTGACCGTGAACGACAAGGTGACTCCGGGGAATGTGCACGTGGAGGGCGACTACACCTTCACCGGCGAGGGGAGCATCCACCTGCAGGGCAACCAGACGACGGGCGAAGGCGGCGGCACCCTCTATGTGGAGGATGGGCGCGTGGAGCTGCAGACGGAGAACAACAGCATCCCGAAGGTGGAGCTGCAGGGCGGCTCGCTGGTGCTGGCGAGCGACAGCGCGGTGGGAACGGATACGGACGTGTCGATGCAGGGCGGCGCGCTGGCGATCGAAGAGAGGCACACCGAGAACACGGGCGACGGCACGCTCTACATGCAGGAGCGGAAGAACGACCTGCTGAACGAGCAGGTGCAGCTCGGCACGAACACGGCTCTGCAGCTGCAGGTGGGCAAGACCTACGCGCAATTTGTGCAGCACCTGGAGAACAGGGGGCAGAGCGTGGCGCAGGAGGGCTACGAAAACCCGACGGATAAGGACCCGACGAAAGGGATCACCGTGGGCGGCGAAGCGGCGGCTCCCGGGGCGAAGCCGGCAGGACCGGGGAGGGTGAACGCGCTGACCGGCGCGCTGCACTACGGCGTGGACAAGACCGGGCGCTTCGGGCTGACCGTGGAATGGCAGGAGACGGCGCAGGATGCGCAGTACGCAGGCGCCGTCAATGTGCGCGAAGGGAACCTGACCTACAGGATGAACGGCGGCAACGCGAAACTGGCCGGCGACATCCGCGTGGGCGAGGGGGCGACGCTGAGCCTGCAGACGACGGGCGGCGCGCTGGAGATGACGACGGCCTTCCGCGACGGGGATCCCATGGACGCGGAGATCGCGCAGGCGCTGGGCGAGGAGTTTGACGCGCGGCGACGCGTGGAGATCGGCGCGGAGGGCGACGGCGGACGCTACACGGTGAGCGCGGACAACAGCGGCTTCACCGGGGTGATCGCCCTGGTGGGCGACGGGGCGGCAGACGCCGTGCAGCTCGTCAACGCTTCGGCCGTGAGCGGCGCGGCGATTGACCTGGAGCTGGCGGGACGCGCCATGGTCTTCGGCGGCGCGGAGCAGGGCACGGAGGTGGCCGTGCGGAGTCTGGACGTGAGCGGCGTGAACCTGGTGGGCGGCTACACGCGCGGCGCGGAGAACGCGAACAAGCAGGTGACCATCACTGCCGCGGAAGGGCTGACCGGCGACGGCGTGCTGGCGAACGCCTGGGGACAGAAGACCGGGCAGAAGCTGGACTTCGCGCACACCTACGAGGGCAGCATGACGCAGTTCCGAGGCACGATTGTGGCGGGTCTGGCGACGGATGGCGGAGCCGCGCGGATCGCGAGCTACGCTGCAACGCCGCCGGCGGCGAACGATGCGCCGACGGATTCCACCTCCAGCTGGACGCTCAATCTGACGGATGTGAACGAGAAGGGGGCCGTGACGTACGACTTCAACCTGGCGGGCACGGGGACGATCACCCTGCGGACGTCGGACGACGCCGTGCTGCGGGGACGCATCGGCGATGCGACGCTGGGCGAGACGCTGAGCTTTGTGAGCGCGGCGGACGACGGCGCCCACACGATCACCCTGCAGGGCGCGAACACGGCCGCCAGACTGGACACGGGCGACGATGCCTTTGTGCTGGATGGCGCGCAGGCGACCTGGGGCGGCGGATCGCTGTCCGGCGCGGGCGAGTTCCGGCTGAAGAAGGGCGACCTGCTGGGGGCGATGCAGAAGGCCAACGGCAGCAGCGTCCGCCTCGTCGTGGAAGCGACGGGGACGGTGAACGCCGGCGGCACGAAGGGCGACCAGTTTGACGACATCACGGTGTACGGCAGCGCGAAGGTGGCGAAGGAGGGCGACGCGGGCGCGACGACGAAGCTCGGACGCCTGAAGGGCGTGGGCGGCGACCTGAATGTGGGCGTGGGCGAAGGGAAGACCACGATGCGGCTGGTGTTCGACGACCGGAGCATCACGAACGCTGCGCCGGCGGAAGGGACCGACGCGCTGGTCGAGTTTACGGACGGCGGGCAGGGGCACAAGCTGACCGTGCAGCAGAGCGCGGACGGGAAGAGCGGGTTCGTGCTCGACTTCACCAACAAGGCTCTGCTGGATATCCTGGAGGCGCATCAGGCGACGGACGCCGAGACCTGGCTGCACGTGACGAACGGCGAGCTGACGTTCGCCGGCGTGGCGGCGGGGGCGGATCCGAACCTGCGGCTCTTCACCAGCGCGGAGGGCAACGCGGAGCTGCTCACGAGCCTGGGCTTCAACTTCAAGGGCGTGACGGGCGGCAGCATCGCCCTGAGCGGCACGAGCAAGGACGTGTACCTCGTGCTGGGCAAGGACCGCGAGGAAGCCGGGCAGCACAGCAGCGTGTCGACCGGGGCGGGGGATGAGTACTTCCAGCGCCTGCAGGACGCGAAGGCGGTGGTGGTGGATGAAGACACCACCTTCACGCTGAACTTTGCGGAGGGCGGCTCGACGGAGGCGGACCTGCACAACCTGGTGGGGCTGGAAGGCGCCGTGCTGAATGTGACGGACAGCCGGAAGACGAAGACGGACGCCGAGGGCAGGCCGGTCGATGTGACGGTGAATCTGGTGAACACGGCGCAGAAGGAGGTGGATGACACCGGCTTCGGCCAGGGCCAGATCACCGACGAGGAGAATCACACGGTGAACGCCGACAAGGGGGACGGCTTCGACGTCCGCGGCGTGGACACCATCTTCGAAGGCACGATCAAGAGCGACGCCGACGGGGTGAACTTCTCGAAGTCGGGCAAGGGACGCCTGACCCTGGGCAGCGAGACGAAGGCCGGCGGCATCCGCGTGAAGGGCGACCTGACGATTGCCGACGGGGCGATCACCGTGCAGGGCGGCAGCAACAACGCCCTGGGCTCGCTGGTCTTCGGCTACGGCAAGGACCAGGGCGCGGAGGACCAGGGCATCACCTTCACCAACGGGACGAAGACCACCCTGGGCGGCATCTCGGAGACGACGGTGACCGATGACAAGGGGGCGACGACGACTTACGGCGGCGACATCCGGATCGAGAAGGAATCTCAACTCGCGGTGGACAGCCACCAGGCGACGGATGCGGACGGTAACCCGGCGAACGTCGTCGAGCTGAAGGACACCCGCATCACCGGCGACAAGACGGGCACGCTGGAGGTGACCGGATCGGAGGCGAACGGAGCCTCGACCGAGTTCACGATGGACGGCGGCAAGAGCGGGCTGAAGGACGTGAACCTGAAGGTCTCCGGCGGGGCGTCCGCCGAGCTGCTCCACGGCGCGACCGCGGAGCTGGATGGGAACTCCATCACCGTGAAGGACAGCGGCAGCGAGCTGCTGATCGACGAGGATTCCGCCGTGAGCGGCAAGGGCGACGTGACCGTCAGCAACGGCGGGAAGATGGAGCTGCGAGGATCGCTCGGCACGGAGGCTGAGGCTCTGGAGGGCAGCATTCTGCTGCAGGGCAGGGACTCCACGCTGCTCGCCGGCAGGGACAGCACGCTGAATGTGACGGGCAAGGCCGAGGTCGGTCTCGAGGCGACCCTGAAGCTCGGCGGGGACGGCGACAGCAGCTACCTGGCTCTGGGCGGGCTGACCGGCGCGGGCACGCTGCTCGGCGATGGATCGCCCACGCTGCACATCACCGGCACGGAGGAAGGAAGCTTCACCGGCAAGCTCGACGGCCAGGGCACGCTGGATGTGCAGGCGGACGCTCATATGCGCCTGCAGGACACGAGCGGCGGCGAACACTGGTCCGTGACGGTGCAGGAGGATGGGCGTCTGACGCTGGATCCCGACCAGAGGGATGTGACACTCGAGAGGGTGACGCTCTACGCCGGCAGCGAGCTTGCCCTGGGGTACCACGCCGACGGCGGTTCGCTGGACACGGAGCTGGTCGTGAAGGGCGTCGGACCCGGCGGGGAAAAGAGCAGGCTGATCGTGGAGCTGAACGACACCCCGGAGGGCGACAGGATCGAGCTGGGCAAGCTGAGGATGGCATCGGAGACCGGGAATGACCTGGAGGTGGCCTTCAGCGGGCTGGGCGCCTCGCACTTCGACGGCAAGCTGCAGCAGAACGAGAACGGCAGCTGGTTCATCGGCCTGAAGGAGAGCGCCGTCAACAAGTGGCTGACGAGCGGGATGCACAAGAATGTGCAGGCCGGCGCGAACCTGATGTGGGATGTGGACTCCGGCAAGACCAGGGCGGGACGCTATGTGCGCAACGAGGGACAGGGCGGTGATTTGTACAAGCTCGCCTTCGCGATTTCCGAGCACTACAACCCGAGCTTCTACACGGCTCTGGGCATGGTGCCCCAGATCGAGAACATCGAACGCACCTACGCGGCGGTGGCCGGCAGCTCGGTGGCAACCCTGGGCAGCGGCGCCCTGCAGGACGCTCAGCGGCAGGTGGAGAGCATGCGCAACCGCGCGATGATGGGCGGCGACGCCAGCGCCAATGCCGATCCCGGATCCTTCCGCGTGCACGCCTGGGTGAACGCCGATTCCGGCTACCACAAGGTGGATGCGGACGGCTGGGCGCCCGGCTACACCCTCAACGGATGGGGCGGCACGCTCGGCGCCTCGGTGGAGCTGAGCGCGCGCAGCACGGCGGGTCTCGCCCTCTCGGCCATGTACAACGACCTCAAGACGGATTCCGCGGACAACGGCAAGGGCGACATGGACTTCACGTACCTGAGCGGCTTCTACCACACGCAGCACGGAGCCTGGAGCCACACGATCGTCGGCACTGTCGGCACGGCGGATGTTTCCCTGAATCGCACAGTGGCCTATGCGGCGGGAGCAGCCTGCCAGACGCACGGCGACACGGACGGCTTCTCGGCGGCGCTGCTCTACGAGGTGGCCTACACGAAGATGCTGAACGAGGCGGGCACGCGGGCGATTCAGCCGTTGTTCAACGTGCAGTTCCGCCACGCGAAGATCAGCGGCTACGATGAGACGGGCAGCGACGCCGGGCTGCATGTGGACGACGTGACGGCGAGTGTGCTGACATTCGGCGCGGGCGCCCGCTTCCAGACGGCGCTGCACGAGAACGTGTTTGGACGCACGTCGGTGTTTGAGGCTCGTGCGCTGGTGAAGGTGGATGCCGGCGACAGCGCGGGCACGGCGACGAGCTCACTGCTGCACGGCGACCTGAGCCAGGAGGTGGAGAGCGCAGATCCCGGGCCGGTCGGCCTCGAACTGGGCGCGGGCTTCACGCTCCCGGTCGGTTCCCGCGGCGGCACCTTCTTCATCGACGCCTCGGTCGAGCTTCGCTCCGGCTACACCAACATGAACGCCAGCGCCGGCTACAGAATAAGCTTCTAGTCGATTTCGCACCACGGAGAACAGAGTGCGCGCGGCACGGGTGCGCCGTTTCATTCGGGACGGTCCCCGCGCCTGCGCGAGGGCGACGGGATTCCGGACGCGAAATTCCCCCGCGTCGCGTTTCCGGGCTGTTTTGCCTTGACATGCAGACGGCTTCGGGGTATGAAACAGGAAACTCTTTTTTTTACCATGGACGACTGCTGCAGGATCACCGGGGAAATGCTTCCCGAAGAAAAAATCTGCGATCTCGCCGATTTCTACAAGGTATTCGGCGACAGCTCGCGTTTGAAAGTCCTCTGGGCGCTGCACCACGGCGAGTTATGCGTCACCCACCTCGCCGAGCAGCTCGGCATGACGCCCCCCGCCGTTTCCCATCAACTCAAGATTCTGAGGCAAAGCCATCTGGTTCGCACGCGCCGCGCGGGGAAGAACATCTACTACACCCTGGCGGACAGCCATGTGCAGAAGATTCTCGAGCTGGGGCTTGAGCACACGGATGAGTGAGGGCGGAACTCAACTTCGCCCCTCGCCGTTCACGCTCGTTCCGAGTTTTTCTCCCTGGCGCGCATAGACTTCGATGCCGCGGGCGGTCTGCTCCAGCAGGTCGGCGGCGAACCGGACGCGACCCGGCTCGAAGAAGGTCATGATCGTGGAGCCGCCGAAGGCGAAGAACCCCTGCTCCTCCCCCTTGCTCACGCGCGCCCCGGGGGTGTAAGTCTGGCGGATGGAGCCCACGCCGGTGGCGCCGATGGCGAGGATGAGCACATCCCCCACGCAGGTATCGCGCAGCCGTGTGAGCTCCCGCTTGTTGCACCACAGCCACGCCAGCCTGCCGCGCAGAGAGTACGGCGCCACGCTTGCCAGAGCCCCCGGGATGCGCCGCGCCGCCTCCGCCACGCCCGAGACGGGGAAATGGAAGCGGTGGTAATCCACGGGGCAGAGGCGCGAGAGGAGCACGCCCCCGCGGGCGTAGCGTTCGGCGAGTTGCGCATCCCCCAGCAGAGCCGGCAGGTCAAAGGTCTCCCCTTTCACGTACACGCCGTCGATGGTCGAGGCATCCTGCCAGGCGCGGTGGCGGGCATCCGCCGGCAGAGCCAGATCGGGGTCGGCGCAGACCGGGCGCGCACCCGGTTTGAGACGGCGGGTGAAAAAATCGTTGAAACAGGCGTACTCCTGCGGGGCTTTTTCGACCTCCCGGACATTGATGCCGTAGTCCCGGATGAAGGAGGGAATCTCCTTTGCACTGCGCCGGGAATTGTTCATCCAGCCCAGGAAGCGCGAGAAGACGGCGCGCTTGATGAGCAAATGCAGGGCCATCTTTCCCGTGGCGGAGCCGTACACCCAACGCAGAGCCTTTTCTCCCAGAATTTTCTCCTCCTCCTCCCGCCCGGTGCAGCGGTTCCAATATCTGACAGGCCCCGTGGTCTTCATGCCCGTTTATCCTAGCACAACCGGCGGAGCCAGGCAAGCGACGAATTTGCCCGGTTTCCGTCGGAAAGCTCCTTGACTCTGCGGGGGCAGGGGCTTACAATGGGCGCAGGAACAAATTTTGACCAGAATGATGGAAAAACAACCATTTCAGACGGAGGTGCGGCAGCTGCTGGACATCGTGATTCACGCGTTTTACAGCGACCGCGAAGTTTTTGTGCGCGAGCTGATTTCCAACGCGTCGGACGCTTCCGAGAAATTGAGGCTCAAGCAACTGACCGGGGCGGCGATCTACCAGCCCGAGCGCGAGCTGCGACTGAGCATCACCACCGACGAAGAAAAGCACACGCTGACCATCGCCGACGCCGGCATCGGCATGACCCGCGAGGAAGTCGTGGAGTTCCTCGGCACCATCGCCCACTCCGGCACGAAGAAATTCCTGGAGATGGCCAGGGAGACGAAGGGGGACACGCAGAACCTCATCGGGCAGTTCGGCGTGGGGTTCTACAGCGTGTTCATGGCGGCGGAGGAGGTGGAAGTGACCACGCGCTCCTGGGAGCCGGACGCCGTGCCGGTGCGCTGGGTGAGCAACGGGGAAGAGGGCTACTCCCTGGATGACGCGCCGGAGGATACGCCCCGCGGCACGAGCATCCTCATCCACCTCAAGACGGATGCGCAGGACTTCGCCAAGCCGAACCGCCTGCGCTACATCGTCGAAAAATACAGCAACTTCATCGGCTTCCCCATCGACTTCAACGGCGAGCACCTCAACACCGTGCAGGCCATCTGGATGAAGAACAAAAAAGACGTGAGCGAGGAGGATTATGAGGCGTTCTACAAATTCATCGCGCACACGGATTCTGCGCCGCTCACGCACATGCACTTCAATGCGGATGCGCCCATCGTGCTGAATTCCGTGCTCTTTGTGCCGTCGGACAACCCGGAGAGTCTGGGATTCGGACGCTGCGAACCGAATGTGGCGCTGTACTGCCACAAGGTGCTCATCGACAGCAAGCCGGAGAACCTGCTGCCGGAGTGGCTGCGCTTCCTCTCCGGCGTGGTGGACAGCGAGGACCTGCCGCTGAACATCTCGCGCGAGATGCTGCAGGACAACTCACTGCTGCGCCGCATCGCCGGCACCATCACCAAACGCTTCATCAAGCACCTGGAGGATCTCGCGAAGGATCACGTCGAGAAGTACGAGACCTTCTGGAAGCAGTTCAACCGCTTCATCAAGGAAGGGATTGTCACCTCCTGGGAGCACAAGGATGCGCTGGGCAAGCTGCTGCGCTTCGAATCCACCTTCACCGAGCCGGGCAAGCTGACGTCCTTTGCGGATTACATCGGGCGCATGAAGGAAAATCAGAAGGATATCTACGTGCTTTTCGGGAGTTCCCGGGCGCAGTTGGAGAGCTCTCCCTACCTCGACCCGCTGAAGGCGCGGGGATTTGAGGTGATCTTCCTGACGGACGGCGGGGATCAATTCGTGGTGGACAGCCTGATGAAGGTGGAGGAGAAGGAAATCAAATCCGCCTCCCGGGCCAACCTGGACTTGCCGCCGCTGGAGGACCAGCCCGACACCCCGGGGCTGGACGAAGCGCAGGCAAAGAAGCTCACCGACTGGCTGGCGGAGGCTTACAAGGACAAGCTCGGCAAGATCAGCGCCGGCGACCGCGTGACCACCGCGCCCGCCGTGGCTCTGCAGGATGAGCACGACCTCTCCCCGGACGTGAAGGCCTACCTGAAGGCGATGGGGCAGACGGTGCCGGAGACGCACCCGCTGGTGGAGTTCAACCCGCACCACCCGCTGGTGATCAAGCTGGCGGAGCTGCAGGAGAAGGATGAAGAACTCTCCAAATTGCTGGCGGACCAGATCATCGACACGGCGCTGCTGCGCGCGGGATTCCTGGACGATCCATCCCGGCTGGCCCGCACCACCGAAGCCCTGGTGGAAAAACTGCTGTGACGAAGCGGCGGGGGGCAAACGCATCTTCCGGTGCGTTTGCCCGGGGGAGGGACGATATTTGGCTTGAAAGCGCCGCCACTTGCGCGTAAGATGAGGCAGCGGCAGAAGAGGCCGCAACCTTCCTCTATTTTGTTCTTATGAAAACCCTCATCACCAACGCGCACATCATTTCTCCGGGGATCGACATCACAGGCGGCAGCGTCCTGTTGGAGAACGACAAAATCACCGCCGTGCTGCAACCCGGCGAAACGGCGACAGCCGACGCCACGCAGGACGCCGGCGGGCAGATGCTCATGCCGGGGTTCATCGATATCCACTCCCACGGCGCGGGGGGATGCGACACCTGCGATTGCAAGGTTGAGAGCATCCGCACCATCGCGGATTGCAAGATGAAGGAAGGCGTGACCACCTGGCTGCCGACCACCCTGACCCTGGGCGCCAACACGCTGGCGGACGTCTGCCGCTGCGTGAAGGAATACGCCGCGAGCCCGAATGGTTCCAGAACGCCGGGGGTGCACCTGGAGGGGCCTTACATCAACCCGAAGCAATGCGGCGCGCAGAACCCCGCGTTTGTCCGCCCGGCGGATTTTGAGGAGCTGATGACGCTGCACGCCATTTACCCGGTGCTGAACATCACCCTGGCGCCGGAGATGCCGGGAGCGATTGACTTCATCGCGAAAGCGACGGCGGCGGGCATCACGTGCTCCGCAGGGCACTCGGCCGCCACGGCAGAGGATTTCCGCAGGGCAAAAGCCGCCGGTCTGCGCCGCCTCACGCACTTCTGCAACCAGATGAGCCCGCAGCACCACCGCGAGATCGGTCTCGTGGGATCCGGCATGCTGGATGGGGATATCCGCATCGAGATCATCTGCGACACCATCCACCTGTGCGCCGACATGCTGAATCTCACCTTCACCAACAAGAGCATCGAGCAGATGATCATGATCACGGACTCTCTCGCCTGCTCGTGGATGCCGGACGGTCCCGGTCAGCTCGGGGGGCTGCCCATCATCGTGAAGAACGGCGTGGCGCGTCTGGAGAGCGGCAATCTGGCGGGCTCCACCCTCCGCTACGCCAAGGGGCTGCAGAACGTGCACCGCATCACCGGCAAGCCTCTCAGCGAGCTGGTGAAGGCCACATCCCTGAACCAGGCGGAAAGCCTCGGGTTGCCCGGGCTTGGCAAGATTTGCCCGGGCTACACGGCCGACCTCGTGCTGCTGGATGACGACTTCAACATCCTGCGCACCTACATCGGCGGGGAATTGCGCTACGAGGCCTGACGTCCATCGGGCCGGCCTGCGCACGAGCTTTTTCGGATCTCTTCTTTCGCACGGACATGCTGATTTCTCCGCTCGCCCAAAAGCTCTGCCGCAAGAGGGGCATCGACCCCGCTCACCTGCGCGGAACGGGACCGCGCGGACGCATCATGGCGGCGGATGTGGCGGCGGGAGAAGCCGGGAAAACGCCGGGGGACGCGGACGGTTCGCGCCTGGCGGACTCTGCTCTGCCGCCTACCCGCGCCCCGAAAGACGGCTACTACGTGTATGATGCGGAAGTGGACATGCAGGCGCTGGCGCAGATGAGTTTTCCCATCGCGGTGCAATGCGAGAAGCTGCTGGAGAAACGCTATTCCCTCTTCGACTACATCGTGCGCGCGGTCGTGAAGGCCTGTACGGGCGCGCCTGAGTGGGAGGCGGATAGCGTCGATGTGCTGCTCTTTGAGAACGAGGGCGCCGACACCGCCATCATTCCGGATGCCGCCGACAAAACCATCTGCACCATTGCGCGAGAAACTTCCCGCCCCGCCCCCATGCCGGAGGAATTTCGCCCTCGTATCGTCGTGTGCGACGCTCACACCTCCCGGGAGCGCGTGGCGCAGGCGCTCGGCTCCCCGGATCACCGCCCGGATTTTGCCTTTGTGGCACGCGGGAGTTCCCCGAAAGTGGGGATTCGCGCCGGACGCACAGAGCTCCGCTCCTGCATCCTGCCGTACACGTTCTACGCCTCGGAAAACGCCGTTTCGCCGGACGCGGCGAATCGCATTGCCGCCGAATTGTACACACTGCTCTACAGCCCGGCGCGCCTGCTGCTCATCGCCTGACCTGTCCGAAGCGAGCGCATTTGCCGCGAGCGCGGCCGGTTACACCCCTGCAGCGCGGATGATCGCGGCGAAAGAGTCGGCCTTCAGCGCGGCGCCGCCTACGAGCGCGCCATCGATATCCGGGCAGGCCATCAGCTCCGCCGCATTTGCGGGCTTGACCGAACCGCCGTACTGGATACGCACCGCCGCCGCAGCATCGGCCCCGAAAGCTTTCTCCACCACACTGCGGATGAACGCGTGGGCGGCCTGTGCATCCGCCGCGGAGGCGGTTTTGCCGGTGCCGATAGCCCAGACCGGCTCGTAGGCGATCACGAGACCCGCCACCTGCTCGGCGGTGAGTCCCTGCAATCCCTCCTCCACCTGGGAGCGCAGGATTTCCTCCAGCTTGCCCGCCTCACGCTGCTCGAGCGTTTCACCGATGCAATAGATGGGAACGAGCCCGGCGGCGAGAGCCTTCTTGATCTTCTTGTTGATGTAGGCGTTGGTTTCACCGTGGTATTGCCGCCGCTCGCTGTGGCCGACGACCACGTATTGGCAGCCGATTTCCAGCAGCATCGCCGTGGAGATTTCACCGGTGAAGGCGCCATTGTCGTGATCGCTCACATCCTGCGCGCCGATTCCCAGGCAGGAGCACCCGTTCAGGGCCTCCGCCACGGCCGGAATGGTCACAAAGGGAGGGACGACAACTTTCTCCACTCCCTTGCACTCGCAGAGATTCTCCTCCTTGAATGCGCTCAAAAATGCTCCGGCCTCTTTCGGCCCCATGTTCATTTTCCAATTAGCGGCAATGATAGGTGTGCGTGACATAGCTTGATGTGTTGCGGATCAATGTGCCGTAAGTCTAACCCCCCGCCGCCGCCCAGTCAAGACAAATTGCCCGGGGCGGGGTGAACGCAACGGGGAGCGCAGGGACGCAGGATCCGGGCCGGAACTTCGGACCTGCTCTCAGCGCTCGGCGCCGCCGGAATTGACGGGCGGGACGAGCAGGTCGTGCATTTCCCCGCTGCGGGCGTAATCTTCCGCGCGCAATCCCGTCCCATCACGCAGTTTGACATCCGCCCCGAGTTCCAGGAGCAGACGCACGGCAGCGACGCTTCCGCTCTGCGCCGCCTGGATAAGCGCCGTGCTGCCCTCGGCATCGCGTCCGTTCACCGCCGCCCCACGCATGACGAGCCACCGTATGGCATCGCACCTCCCGTACTGCGCCGCGGCGTGCAGCAGCGGGACGCCGTCCCGGGCCGAGGAGGCGCTCAATCCGAGACGCGCCAGCTCCTCCAGCGCCGCCACATGATTGCCCTCGACCGCGCGGCAGCCGGCAGCGATGAGCTGATCCGCCGGCGGGGTCTGCCGCTGAATCATGCGCTGCAGTTCTGCGACCTTGCCGAGAGCGGCCGCCCGGGTGAAGAGGGTTTCTCCCTCGTCGTCCTGCGCGTAGGGATTTTCCGCCCATTGCTGTTTCATCCTGTTGTACACGTCTTCTTCCCCGCCGGAGGGCAGCGCCCGCACCGCCCAGAGCGCGCACCCCAACACGAAGAAGGCGCCGCCCCACACCACTTTCCCCAGCACGGGACGCCGGGTGAATGACGCAGCGATCGCCAGAGCCGCATCCACCAGCGTCACGGTGATACATATGACAAAAATCCACAAATCCGCCCTGTTGGCAATATCCTCTCCTCCCGTACTGCGCAGCGCCACCAGCGCAATCACCACGAGCAAAAAGAAAATATGAACGAGTTCCTTGATCATCGTCCGTACTCTACCATAAACGCAAACGGCTGTCGATTTTTTTCGCGCCGGCGGCGGGAAGGACTAAAACTTGACGCGCAGGGGGGTGACATGGTAGAGTGAGGTCATGAGAACAAAGTTCAGTTGGGCGCTGCGCCCAATGAACGGGAGCGTTGACTTCGGAACCGAGCTAAACGAGGAGATACCATTGTTGATACGTAAGCTGATGGCCCAACGGGGCATCAGCGGGGCGGCTATGGCAAAGAGGTATCTGCGGCCTCGTCTGGCGGATCTGGGGGATCCTTTCGTGATGGCAGAGATGGAAGCAGCGGTTGCGCGCATACTCCGGGCGGTGGATGGGCACGAATACGTGTGCATCTACGGAGATTATGATGTGGACGGCGTGAGTTCGGTGAAGTTGCTGCACGAGGTGCTTACGGCGTACGGGGTGGAGCATTCGGCGTTTATCCCGGTGCGCACCCGGGAGGGCTACGGATTGAGCCGAAAAGGGATTGCCCGCGCCCTGAGAGGCTGCGCACGCAAGCCGAATCTGCTCATCACGGTGGATTGCGGCACTTCATCGGTGGACGAGGTGAACTTTCTGCAGGAGCAGGGGATCGATGTGGTGGTTCTCGATCACCATGAAGGAGGATCCCGCGGGCGTCCCAACGCCGTGGCGGTGGTGAATGCCAAGCTCGAACCCGAGAGCGCGCTCACTTACCTCTGCAGCGCCGGGGTGGTGTTCAAACTGGCGCACGCGCTGCTGAAGCGGCGGCGGCTGGAGGATTTTGACCTGCGGGAGTATCTGGATGTGGTGGCCGTGGCGACGGTGGCGGATATCGTGCCTCTGGTGGGGGAGAATCGCCTGTTGACGCGAGCCGGGCTTCGACTCGTGGGGCACGAGAGGGGGAATCTCGGGCTGCGCGCCCTGGCGCGGGTGACCGGCATGCGTGCCGAGGCGTCGGCGGGGTTTGTGTCCTTCCGCATCGGGCCTCGCATCAACGCAGCCGGTCGCATGGATTCGCCGCAGGAGGCGCTGGAATTGCTCACCACGCAGGATCCGCATCGGGCCATGCAGTTGGCGGCAAGCATGGAGGAGCACAACAGGAGCCGCCAGGCGGAGGAGGAGCGAATTCGCCAGGAAGCCATGGCCATGCTGGAACACGGATTCGACCCCGAGAGGAATCACGTGATCGTGTTGGGCTCACGCAGCTGGCACCCCGGGGTCGTGGGCATCGTGGCCTCCGTGATCATGCGGCGCTACGCCAAGCCCACTTTCATCATTTCTGTGGATAACAGGGGGGTAGGGAAGGGATCCGGACGATCAATCCCCGGCGTGTCGCTGGTGGAGGCGATTCACGCCTGCGCCGACACGCTTGTGGCGGGAGGCGGGCATGACATGGCGGCGGGGCTGGAGATACGCGAGGAGATGATACCCGTTTTTCGAGAGAGGTTTGAGGCCTACGTGCGGGATCATGTGGGGGAGGAGCTGATGGCGCCGCGGCTGCACATCGACATGGAGGTCGGCTTTGACGAGCTGAACACGCAGCTGCTGGACAGCTATTGTCTGCTGGAACCTTTCGGCAATTCGAATCCTCAGCCCGTTTTCATGACTCGGCGCGTGATGCTTTCGAGCGCGCCGCAGCACCTGGCGGGGAACCACCTGCGGCTTTCCCTGCACCAGGGGAATTATGAGCAGTACGCGATGTATTTCAATGCCGGCAGCCTCACTCTGCCGGATCCTCCGTGGGATATCGTCTACACCATTGAACGCAACGTGTGGCGCGGGCGTGTCTCTCTCTCCATCACGATACAAGATCTCCGCTCCTCCCGGGACGCCGCATGAACCTTTTTCGTACCCAGCGAAAAACGCCCGGACAGGAGCACGGAGACTGGCGCCTGCCCCTCGAGAAACCGGCTGAGACGGAGCACCTGCCGCCGCGCGAGCCTACGGTGTGGCGCAAGATGCGCTTGCGCGCCCGCTACCTGCAAGCCATGCCGGTGGGGGCGGATTCGACGTACGCTTCGGAGGAGACGGAGGGGACGAGCAGTCTTGCGCCCATTGCCGGGTGGTCGCGCTTTGTGCGGCTCATGCTGGCGTGGCTTATCCTGCTTCCTCTTTCCATTTTGCTGACCTACGCCCTGCTGCTGCATTTGTACCGAGCCGGGGATACGGTGGGGCAGCGTGAGTTCTGGCTGAGTGTGCCGGTGTGGTATTCTCTGCTGGGAGCGGGGGCGTTCATTTCGCTCATCGTGGCGCGCATTGCCACGCCGATTCTCGTGTACATCTACGTGCTGGGGCATGAGCTCACCCACGCCATCGCCGCCATCATCTGTCTGGGCAGGGTTCAGACCCTGCGCATCGGGTTGGATGGGGGGTACGTGGAGACGGATACGGACAACCTGTTTATCGCCCTCTCGCCGTATTTTGTGCCGCTGTGGATGGGCTGCTGGATGGTGGCGCTCTGGTGTTCGAACCTGGCGTGTCCGTTTCCGGAATGGGAGGCGTGGTTCTACGCCGGATTCGGTTTCTGGTGGAGTTTTCACCTGTACTGGACGGCGTGGGTGATTCCGCGCGAGCAGCCGGATATGCTGGAAAACGGCCTGTTGTTTTCTCTGCTGCTGGTGGTGATTCTCAACGTGGGCATCCTGCTGGGCGTGCTGTACTGCTTCGGGTTGCTCTCTCCGGTGGAGTACGGCAGGGATTTTCTGGACGCCGCGCAGCAGCTGCTGGCGGCTTTTCGTGACTTCGTGAGCTGGATGCAACGGGCATTCCTTCAGTGAAACAGTTGACTTTTTGCCCCCGAAAAAGCAGACGAACTTTTGGATGAATTTGCCGCGGGACGGCGCAACTCCGGCTTGACCTCAAGCGGCATGAGCCGATATAATCACAGAGTACGGAGAGGGCCATACTTTTCCGATATTTTCCTCGACGAACACATTTTCCTCAACAACCATGAAAAAGCTACTTCTCATGAGTGCATTAGCAAGCGCAGGAATTCTGGGGGCGCAGGACGCCGCACCGCAGCAAAGCGAATCCGAACACCCGGTCGCCAAGGTTTATTTCACGAAGGACATCTCGCCGGACGGCCTGCTGAAGGTGTACGAGAAAATCAAAGGGAACATCGGGGGCAAGGTAGCCATCAAGTGGCATTCCGGCGAGCCGCACGGACCGAACGTCATTCCCATCCCCATGGTGAAGACGCTCCAGGCGAGCATTCCGAACAGCTCCCTGGTTGAAACCAACACGCTCTACGAAGGAGGACGCGACACCACGGAGAAGCACCGAAAGACGCTTGAGGTGAACGGCTGGACCTTCTGCCCCGTGGACATCATGGATGAGGACGGCACGGTGATGCTCCCGGTGAAGGGAGGGAAGCACTTCAAAGAGATGAGCATGGGCAAGAACATTCTCAACTACGATTCCATGGTGGTGCTCACGCACTTCAAGGGGCACGCCATGGGCGGATTCGGCGGCTCCATCAAGAACATCGCCATCGGTTGCGCCGACGGCAAGGTGGGCAAGGCAATGGTGCACGGTTCGCAAGCCGGGAACACCTGGGCATGCGATAAGGCTCCCTTCATGGAGAACATGGTGGAATCCGCCAAAGCGACCGTGGATCATTTCGGTGAGAAAATCGTCTTCATCAATGTGATGCGCAACATGTCGGTGGATTGCGATTGCGCCGGCATTGAAGCGGAGCCGCCGAAGGCGCGCGACATCGGCATTCTGGCCTCCACGGATATCCTCGCGCTGGATCAGGCTTGCATCGACCTGCTCTATAAGCTGCCGGCCGACGAATTGCACGACCTCAAGGAACGCATCGAAACGCGGGAGGGGCTGCACCAGCTGGACTACGCCGAGGAGATGGGACTGGGGAGCCGTCAGTACGAACTCGTCCCGTTGGATTGAGCGCTGCCGTTTTTCTGCACCCGGTATGAGGGAGGAAATGAAGGACCTGGGGTTTGCGCGGCTCGATCTTTCGCGAGAGGAGCGAACCGGTATGCCGGAAACGGTTTATTGCCCCGGCAAAACCGCTGAGCAACTCGAGCGCATCCTGCGGGCATTTGCCGAAGGAGGAAGGGCGGCGCTTGGCACGCGCTGCTCGCAGGAGCAGGCGGATTTCGCACTCGGGAAGGAACTGCCGGTGCAGTACGATGCGACCTCGCGCACGCTGCTGCTGGAAGGACGGCGGTCAGCAGCTCTGCCCGGACTTGTGGCGGTGTGCACCGGAGGCACGGCGGACATCCCGGTGGCGGAGGAGGCGGCGCGCACGGCGGAATTTTTGGGCGCCCGGGTGGAACGCTTCTACGACGTCGGGGTGGCGGGACTTCATCGTCTGCTGGGGAGTATGGAGACCATCCGCCGCGCGAGGGTGATCATCGCCGTGGCGGGGATGGAAGGGGCGCTCGGGAGCGTGATTGCGGGGTTGGTGGAGGCGCCTGTGATTGCGGTGCCGACATCTGTGGGCTACGGGGCTTCGCTGGAAGGGTTGGCGCCACTGCTCTCCATGCTCAATTCCTGTGCGGAGGGGCTCTCCGTGGTCAACATCGACAATGGATTCGGCGCGGCGGTGCAGGCCTGTCGCATCCTCAACATGATTCGCAACGGAGCATCATGAAAAAATATCTTTACCTCGAAGGCGCGAGCGGCATCAGCGGCGATATGCTGGCGGCCGCTCTGCTGGATCTCGGGGCGAGTCGCGAGAAGCTGGATGCGGCGCTGGAGAGCCTGCGGCAGGAAATTCCCCACGAGTTTGACGTTTCGATTTCCCGCAAGAGTTCCTACAGCATCTCCGGCTGTGACTTCGACGTGCGTCTTCACCGCCGGGAGCATCACCACGAGGAAGCCTACGATGCTCACCATCACCACGAACACCGTCACCTTTCCGACGCGGAGCGCATCATCGACCACGTCGCCATGACGGACGCCGCCCGCGCGCGAGCGAAGAAGATTTTTCGCATTGTGGCAGAGGCAGAGGCCAGAGCCCACGGCTGCCCCGTCGAGCAAGTGCATTTTCACGAGGTCGGCGCGGCGGATTCGCTGGCGGACATTGTTGCCATCGCCGTGCTGGCGGAAGATTTGGCGCCGGATGGATGGGTGGTGACAGGGTTCACCGAGGGGAGCGGCACGGTGATGTGCCAACACGGAGAATTGCCGGTGCCGACGCCGGCGGTGCTGAATATCGCTGCCGCGTACGGCATCCCGCTGCGTCCTTCGCCGACGCGTGGGGAAATGGTGACGCCCACCGGCATTGCCGCGGCCGCTGCCCTGCGAACACACGACGAACTGCCGCCCGCCTACCGGGTGGTTTCCGCGGGGACAGGACTCGGCAAACGAGATTTCGGACGCGCCAATTTTCTGCGCATCCTGCTTATCGAACCAACGGAGGAAGCAGCGGGAGAGGGTGAGAAGATCTGGGAACTCGCGGCGAACATTGATGATTCCACGCCTGAGGAGCTTTCCTACCTGCAGGAGCTCTTGCTTGAACTCGGGGCGCGCGATGTGTGGTTCTGCCCCTGCACGATGAAGAAGAGTCGCCCTGCGGTGATTCTCGGGGCTCTGGTCGATGCTGCACTGGTTGAGAGGGCCGAGGATTGCATCCTGAGGCATAGTTCCACCATCGGAGTGCGGCGTCACGCCGTGCAGCGCACGGTGATGCAGCGGGAGTCGGTTTCCGTGCAGTTGCCGTATGGCACGGTGCGGGCGAAACGTGTGCAGCGCGGGGATATCGTCCGTTGTTATCCGGAGTACGAGAGCATGAGAGAACTTGCCCGCAGCACGGGGCTTCCCCTGCGAAAGATTCGCGAGGACGTTGCTGCTGCTTTGACGCCGGAAGACTGATGGAGAGACGACTGGCAGAGTTTTTGAGATCTCACTGCACCGGTGGGGTGGCGCTGGCGTTTTCCGGCGGGGTGGACAGCGCCCTGCTTCTGCATGCTTTGATTCGCCTGAGGAGGGAAAAGGATTTCCCCCTTGCGGCGTTCTTTTTCCGCACGCCGTTCCAGACCTCGCAGGAGTCACAGGAAAGTCTGTCTCTCGCGACTCAGGAGGGATGCGAGTACGAGCAGATTGACATCAATCCTCTCCACTTGCCCGAGCTGAGAAAGAACCCGCCGGAACGCTGCTACATCTGCAAACGCGCTCTCTTCACCGCCCTCGTGGCGCGTGCTCGCGAGCGCGGTCTTGGCGCCGTGATGGACGGGACGAATGCCGACGATTTGAAGCAGTACCGTCCCGGTTTGCGCGCCCTGCGGGAGCTGGGCGTGTTGTCGCCTCTGGCGGAGACGGGGATGAGCAAAGGGGATGTTCGCGCGCTTGCAAGACGCTGGGGATTGCCGTGCGCTTCGCGACCGAGCGCTCCATGTCTGGCCACGCGATTTGAGTACGGCGCTGCACTCACTCCGGAAAAATTGGAACGAGCCGCCCGTGGTGAGGAAATGCTTCACCGCTTTTTCCCCGATGAGCCCCTGCGACTGCGGGCGCATGGGGAATTGGCCCGCATCGAACTTCCGCTGCATCTGCTGCCCCGCGCGGCGCAGCAGGCGGAAGCGATATCCTCCTCCCTTCGCGAGATCGGATTTTCGTACGTCACTCTCGATCTTGAGGGGCTGCGTTCCGGCAGCATGGATATCCCTCTCAAACAATATCCAGAAACCACACACGATGCCTGACATAACCCTCTCTATCCTGCTGGGGCTCGCCGTGACGGACGCCGTGCTCCACACGCTGGCAGGACCGGATCACTACCTCCCCTTTGTGATGATCGCCCGGAGCCGCGGGTACGGGATGCTGCGCGCTCTTTTCTGGACCTTTGTCTGCGGCATCGGGCATGTGGGCAGCGCTCTGCTCATCGCTCTGCTCTTCGTGTATGCCTCGCATTGGCTGAATGCAACGGACATGGAGTGGCTCGATGAAAACCGGGGAGACCTGGCGGCCTGGGCGCTCATCGGCTTCGGCGCTGCCTACTTCATCTATGCCCTGCGGCGCAACTGGCTTGCTCGCCACCACGAGCATGATCACGGGCACGCCCTGCTTCACTCGCATCCGCGCCATAATGTCACGCCATGGGTTATCTTCATTATTTTTGTCCTTGGTCCCTGCGAAGCGTTGCTGCCGCTTCTTGCGCCCGCCGCGACGCTGGGAGTGGGCGCCGTGGTGCTGGTGACCATCGCGTTCAGTTTCTGCACCATCGCCACCATGATGCTGGCTGTTGCACTGGGATTGAAAGGGCTTTCCCTGCTGCGCTTCAACTGGCTTGAAACACACAGCGGTGAGGTGGCAGGCGCCACCATCATGCTGTGCGGAATCGCCATCGCCTTTCTGGGGCTTTGAGTCCCTCCCGGCGAGTCCGCCAGTCGCCTGACAAGTTTTTTTGTATGATGACAAAATGATATTGAATTTAGCATCTGTTTGTGTACAATAGCACCGGTATGCAACTCGATATTTCCACACCGCGCAAGAACATCACCCGCTTCACGTACGAATTCACCTCATTCCAGGGATGGCGGGTTACTCTCTGTCGCAAGCAGAATCATTTCACCCGCTACTTTTCTGACAAGCAGTACGGAGGAGCGGAGAACTCACTTTCCGCCGCCATTGAGGTTCTGGATCGTGTGAAGAAGAGCCTTGCGGCCAATCCAGGGGATCCTGCCCGTGTCTTTGCCGAGTTGAAGGACATCACTCCTCGTGCCTCCTATCCTCTCGGCATGCGCCCGAGGAAAGAGGAGATCCCCGTTTTTTCTGAGCTCACTCAATAAGTGGGCGGCGAATCACTTCGGCGTTTTTTTCGTCCTCTCTGGCGAAGAGGGGGGCCGTTGCCCCATCTGCCTGAATCGCCGCTTGACAGACAGATGGGGTGCCGGGCAACTGATGCAGCGCAGGGGGAAGACCAGACCCTGCCACTGCGCGCCCGGCGGCTCCCGGGTACGACACTCCGGTCGCGAATCATCAGGTGTGTTTGAAGGCCATAGCCTCTGACTCCTTGAGATGGTGCGCCGGCGAGTGACGTACCGGAAAAATTATGCTGCGTTTCATCTCTTTTGCTGGCAGCTTCGTCGTGTTGTTGTCAATCTCCATCGTCGTTTGCATGGTGAGACCTCTGCTTTCTTCTCATCTGCAGAAAAACAGTCAAAAAACGAGCCGTTTGTTTCAGCTCGCCACAGGGGTTGGCCTGTGTTATACTCACTGGCATGCAGACGGATAAGGTGGAAGAAACGCTGGGCTACCGGTTTAAGAATGCCGAACTGTTGCATGCGGCGCTCACGCACTCCAGCATCGCGCGCAAACGAGGGGCGCCCTCTGACTACGAACGCATGGA
The DNA here is from genome assembly GCA_947631275.1 of uncultured Akkermansia sp. Lineage (GTDB taxonomy): Bacteria > Verrucomicrobiota > Verrucomicrobiia > Verrucomicrobiales > Akkermansiaceae > Akkermansia. The sequence goes on along the minus strand of CANRKR010000003.1, from coordinate 10,886 downwards.
ATTCCTCGGCGACGCCGTGCTGGAACTCGTGGTCTCCCTGGAACTTTACCGCTTGCACCCCGAAGCATCGGAAGGGGAGTTGACTTCCATGCGCGCCGCCATTGTGAGCCGACGTCACCTCAGTGAGCTTTCCACCCAATTCGGCTGGGGGGAGCAGCTTACCATGAGCAGCGCTCTGGAGAAAACCGGCGGTCGCAATGCGCCGAACGTGCTCGGGAATACATTTGAAGCGCTCATCGGCGCCGTGGCGCTGGATGGGGACTTTGAGACCGCCCGCGCCGTCACGCTCCATTTGCTCGGCAACAGCCTGCGGGAATGTCCCGCCCCCGGTTATGACAACCCCAAGGGGATGCTGCAGGAGCGTCTGCAGGCGATCAATGGAGAGCCCCCGGATTATGAAGTGCAGCAACTCCGCGAGCAGCCGCCTCTCTTCCGCGCTATTGCCCGTTGGCAAGGGCGGATCATCGGCCAGGGCGAAGGCACCGGCAAGCGACGTGCGGAGCAAGCTGCCGCCACGGCGTCGCTGCGCCACGCTCTCTTCGAAAATTCCTTCTTCACGCCGGAAGAGGGTTCATGAAAAAAACGAAGGCAAGGGAAATTGCGACTCGCGAGGGTAGCGCGGCGTTTGCGGAGCTGATCCGGGTGAGCGGAGTCGTTTCTCCGGCTCTGCTGCTTCGTCCTTTGTCATTCCGACAGGGAAGGCTTGATTTGTGAGAGGGAAAAGCGTATAATCCGCGCGCAGATGATTGGGGATAGACTGCAAATCGGGCTGGCCGGACTGGGAACGGTGGGGACCGGCGTGTATGAGGCTCTGTTGCGCAACAGGAGTCTTCTGGAGGCGCGTGCTCAGATATCGTACGAGGTGCGGCGCATTGCGGTGCGGGATTTGGGCAAGCCGCGCGAGGTGGCAATAGAACCGGGGGCGCTGACGGATGATTGGCGAGATCTGATAGCGGACGAAAGGATTGACATCATTATCGAACTCATCGGCGGCACGCGGGAGGCACACGAATTGGTGCGCGCGGCGCTGAAGGCGGGCAAGCCGGTGGTGACGGGGAATAAAGCGCTGCTGGCGGAGCATGGCAGCGAGTTGTTCCGCCTTTCGCAGGAACGGGGGGTGCCGTTGTATTTCGAGGCGTCCTGCGGCGGTGGAATCCCGATTGTGCAGAGCTTGCAAACTTCTCTCATCTGCAACCGCGTCGATTCGATCGTCGGCATTATCAACGGCACGAGCAACTACATCCTCACTGCGATGGAGAAGAAGGGACTGCCTTTCCGCGAGGCGTTGCAGGAAGCGCGGAAACTGGGGTATGCGGAGGCGGATCCTACGCTGGATATCAACGGATGGGATGCCGCTCACAAGGCGCTTATTCTCGCGATGCTGGCGTATGGCACGCCGCTGAGTCCGGACAAGGTGGCGGTGCGCGGCATTGAGAGCATTGATCCCGTGGATATTCAATTTGCGCAGCAACTGGGCTACAGGATCAAGCTTCTAGTTGTTATCAAGCGTCATGCGGGGCGAAAAGCGCTGGAGCTGCGCGTGCAGCCGAGTTTTGTGCCGCAGACGCACCTGCTCTCGAAAGTGGAAGGCGTATTCAATGCCATAGCCGTGAGAGGGGATGTCGTGGGCGAGACAATATTCTACGGACGCGGGGCGGGGAAGAATCCCACGACGAGCGCTGTGCTGGGGGATGTGGTGCTGGCGATGAGGGAATGCCGTCTGCCGGACTATCACACCGGCTTTCATCCGTACGCGGAGGCAATACGGGTGCTTCCGGCGCAGGAAACCGTGACGCCCTACTACGTGCGCTTCCGGGTGAAGGATTGCCACGGCGTCATTGCCGCCATCTCCGCCCTCTTTGCCAAGTACGACATCGGCATTTCCGCCATCACCTCCAGGGACGGCGCGGATGATGAAGAGGGGCAGCACTGGAATTACCTGGTCTTCATGCTCTACGAGTGCAACTTTGGACAACTGGAGAGCGCCCTGGCGGAGGTCAAGGGGCTTGGGACGGTGCTGGATGAGCCGATGGTGCTGAGCATCGAACGTATGGGAATGAACGACTGAATCACGACTTATGGCGCTCGTAGTACAGAAGTATGGAGGCTCTTCGGTGGGGACGATTGATCGCATCCGCAACGTGGCGGGACGTCTCATGGACACTCAGCGCGAGGGGAATCGGGTCATCGCTGTGATTTCCGCCATGAGCGGGGTGACAGATCAGCTGATCGGGCTGGCGCACCAGGTCATGGAAAATCCGCCCGAGCGTGAGCTCGACATGCTCGTTTCCACCGGCGAGCAGCAGTCCGTTGCGCTGCTCTGCATGGCCATTGCGGAGATGGGCGGCAAAGCGATCAGTCTCACCGGTGCGCAGGCGGGTATCTGCACCTACGGTTCACACACTCGCGGTCGCATCGGCTCTATCTCACCGGGGAAAATTTTCGAAGCGCTCAATGAAGGCCATATCGTCGTATGCGCCGGTTTCCAGGGGGTGGCAGAGGATGGCGACATCCACACGCTGGGACGTGGCGGGTCGGATCTTTCAGCCATTGCGCTGGCTGCGGCGGTGAAGGCGGATATCTGCCGCATCTACACAGATGTGGATGGCGTGTACACCTGCGATCCGCGGGTGGTGAGGGAGGCGCGCAAGATCCCCTGTCTGAGCTACGAGGAAATGCTGGAAATGGCTTCCAGCGGTTCAAAAGTCATGCAGGCGCGCTCTGTTGAGCTCGCGAAGAAATACGGCGTAGTTTTTGAAGTGCGAAATTCTATGAACAACAATTCGGGTACTATCGTGCAAGAAGAAAATTCCGCTATGGAGTCTCTGACCGTGCGCGGCATCTCCATCGAGCGCAACCAGGCGCGCGTCACGGTTTCGGGCATCACTGCCCCCGTAGCCTACACCGCCATCATTCTTACGGCACTCGCTGAGGCGGAAATCAATATCGATATGATCGTGGCCAACACGGCTCACGACGGGCGAGCCCGCCAATCCTTCACCATGAACATGAGTGAGCTTGGTGCGGCTCAGGCCGCACTGAAGGGGGTGCTTCCGATGCTGGGACCGGAGGCGCGACTGGAAACCGAGGCCGGGCTTGCCAAGCTCTCCGTGGTGGGTGTGGGGATGCGATCGAATTCCGGTGTGGCGGCTACCGTGTTCCGTGCCCTGGCGGATGCCGGCATTGTCACGGGTATGATCGCTACCTCTGAAATCCGCATTTCTACCACCGTGGAAGCGGCGGATGTGGAACGCGCCGCTCGCGCTGTGCACGCCGCTTTCCATCTGGAGCAGGGTTCGTGATTTTTTCTCCTTTCTTTGTTACCTGATGACTTGTGAGTACCCCTGGAACCAGCGCAATGCCTGAAATGCCGGAGTCAAAAGCGCCTCGGATCGGGGGAAAAAGACGCTGGATTCTATGCATCGGTTGCGGGGTGATTGTGTTTTTCCTCGGCATCATTGCAACTTTCGTTTTTCTGGCAATCATTTTAGCAACCGGGTTGGGGGAGCGGAGCGAGAAGGAGGATGCGGCGTGCATGGCAACGCTGGGTTTGCTGGATGCCGACGATGAAAGCTTGCTATCGGCGCTGCGCGCTGAGAGAGACGGCGGAGATCAAGAGATGCCGAATGGGGCGCCGCGCGAGGAGATGATGTGGCGGCTGGTGGCGGAGTGCATACGTCGTGGGCGTTTTGCGGAGGTCAAAGAGACGGCGCTTCAAATCCTGCCTGCCAAGCCGGCGAGCGGGGAAGTTGGAGCCCGCCGCCTGCTCACTATGGCGCGTGCCCTGCTGCGCGAGGGAGATTGGGACAACGCTCGGAATTATTACCGTTCCGTGCAGCAGAGTGCGACTTCCGCGGAGTTTGCGCAGGAAGCGTTGCGGGAGCATGCGCTGCTGCTTGCCATTGGCTGCGGGGACTGTGGGGAAGATATCCGATTTATTGATGAACTCGCGCGGAAGTTTGAATCCATGGCGGCGGAGATGGAGCTGCTGCACGAGCTGTTGCTGCTTGATCCTGACCTTGCTCCGACTTCTCCGTCAGATGACCAACAGCGTGTGACCAATCGTCATCGCCTTCGTGAGTTCATGGATCGGTATCCTGTCGATCGCGCGTCTTCTTACTCGTCGGCGCTGAATATTTATCTGGGTTGCGCTCACCGACTCTTCGGCGAAGATGAAGCGGCTCTGGATTTCGTCAAGGCTGGAATCCAGGCCCTGGCAGGGAATGAGACAACGGGCGCGTGTTGCTTTCGTGCGCTGGCGCTGGAGACACTCGCGCAATCTGCCCTGCGATATCGTCGCACCCACGCTGCGCTGGCGCTGCTGGAACGTGCGGATGCCGAATTGCGCAAGGTTTTGCCGGAACGCTGCCTGCTGCACGCGCTCATCACCAACTGTCGCGCCTGGGCCCTTTATCAGACTCAGCTCTATGAGGATTCGCTGGCATTGTTCCAAAAACAACTTGAGCAGAATCCGCCGAACCGCCCTCTGCTGCGCATGTCGCCTCTGGAGGGCATTGCGCGCAGTTGCCTTGCTCTCGGAAAACCGGAGGGAGCCGTTGATGCAGTGGCGGAGTGCATCCAGATGAGGTTGCGCCACACTCCGGATCGCAAGGGAATTCTGGGTGGTCTCTACCTGTTGCAGGCACAGTGTTACGAGCGCGAGGAGAGTCTGAAGAAGAGCGCTGAGCTTTACGGGAAGGCAGCTGAAATTCTGCCGCCGGATCATCCCTTGTACCATGAGGCGCTGTCCGCCCAAGCGGCCGCCTTCATGCAGGCTCAGGAGTGGGACGCCGCCCGCGGAGTGTGGGAGAAGCTGCTTCCCCTCGTGCCGGAAATCGACCGCATGCAGCGCGAAAAAATAGAAAGCCAAATCAAGTACTGTCGGTCTATGCTTGAGCAAGAAACTCAGGAGAAACAAGACACCCCCGATTCGTCAGAATTCCTCTAACCCTCTGCTTTACCACTTTCCCATGAATCGAAGATATCGCCACCACCGCAGCCCTCGCAGCGTCAACTACACCTTCCCTATTGCAGCGCTCAGCTTTGTGCTCGCCGCTTGTCTCTTCTGGTTCCTCTGGGCGAAGGGAGACGCCATCCGTCTGTACTTTGAAGGCAAGACCATCTACGTGCCGGACAACAGCGAAGCAAATGAAAATCTCGCCAATCTGCTGGGAGATCTCGCCGGCGACAAGGCTCAGTTGCTGGATTTGGCTGCCAATCACAGCGTCCGACTCGGTTGGATCAAATCTGATGCAACACGGAAGCACTTCTTGCGGGTGCTCATGAATAATCTGTTGGACAAGGGGCAGTGGGATGAGGCGCTCAAGCTCCTGCCCGAAGTGGAGGAGATGATATCGCTGGCCGACATGGAACGCATCGCCACCGAGGCCTTGCGGCGCAGGGATTATGAGCTGCAACTGCGGCTCGACGCTAGGATACAGGACGACACCCTGAACCGCCCGGAGGAAGCTCCTCTTCTCCTGCGCTCCATCCGCCGCACGGCGGAGAGCTGCGTGAAGATGAACGACCCGGAGGGCGCTGTGAAAGCCATTTCCCGGCTGGATACGCCGGCAGTTCTGGCTCGGTTTACTTCCCCTGAGCTTGCCTCTGAGGTGGCGGATCTTCAAATGCAGCGTGCGGATCTAAGCACCATCAAGGAGCATCCGCTGCAACTCGTGCGTAACGTGTTGGAGCAGGCCAAATGGCCCGCCTGCCGCGCCACGGCCCGCCTCATGCTTGAGGAAGTCTCTCTCGCTTTACGAGATAATCCTGCCATGCCGCAGGCCGCTCTCAAGGAGATTGAACTCAAGTTACAACGTTGCCGTGATGCTTTGCATGACTATGGCGACAAGGAGCATAAACTCCCCCAGTGTTATCTACTTCTCGGCGAGTTATGTGAACGCATGGGGGATTATGCCGGCTGTGCGAGAGCCCTTACGTTGGCGCAGGCTTTTGCGGAGAGCTACGGCACTGCGGATCTCGCTCTGCAACTCAGGCTGGCCCGCCTGCGCGCGAAGGCCGATATGGCGCGTGGGGCAGAGGAAGAGGCCCTGGCCGATTGTCGCTTTATCGCCGAACATGAGACTGCGTCAGAGGAGCTCATGTCTGCACTCTCTTTCCTCGCTGCTCACGCGAAAGGCGAGGAGCGCGAGAAACTCCTGGCCCGTTTGTGGGATGTGATGAAAGCGCAGCCGGATGCTACAACGCAGGATCTGCAAAAACGGGCGAGCATTGCGGCTGAGATTTCAAAAATACACGCAGCCGCTGGTGCGCGTGCAGAGGCGATCAAGTGGGCGATTCAGTCCATGAAAGCCGCTCAGGAGGCGTACCCGACTCTGACGGATGGCAAAGCTCTGCGTGCCAGCTATGAACTGGCTTTGCTTCAGCGCGGCAATCGGGAGGACATTGCGGCGATGCGGCGTTTTCGCGACATTGTGAAGGCGATAGAGGGATTCTCTCCGGAGCAGCGCAAGGCGCTGGATGCGGCCGATGGGAGCCTGTACCGTTCGGCCGTGCGTGAGTACGCGCGGACCTGTCTGCTGACCGGTGATCGTGACCTCGCTCGCGTCATTATCCGCAAGATTCACGAGGATTTGCCGGAGAAGAGACGCTGATTTTTTGTCGGACGACACCGCGTTACCATGGCATCACTCCAGCGAAAGAGTCTCATCGCCACGGCGGCTATTTTCTGCTGCCGTTTCACCGGGCTCCTGCGGGAGATTACCTACACCGCCCTCTTCGGCGCCACCGGGGCGCTGGATGCGTTCCTGACTGCATTCCGCGTGCCGAACATGCTTCGCGATATGTTTGCTGAGGGAGCTCTCTCGCAGAGTTTCACCAGCATGATGAGCAAGGAGGAACAGACGAATGGACCCGATGCTGCGTGGAATCTCGCGCATCGCGTTGTGTCGCAGCTGGTCTCCCTGATGCTCGTCGTTGTGGCGGCGGGTGTGTTATTGGCTGGAATTTGCATGCAATTTCTCTATCCGGAGCGCGCGGCGCTGCAGACGGAACTGCGTGAGCCGGCTGCTCTCCTCGCTCCGCAACAGGAGGTGATGGCGGAATATCGTGGATTGGTGTGCGGGGAGGACGGGTTGCGGAAGGCATGCGTGGCGCTGGAAGCGCCGTTGTCAGGGCTCTCCGAGCAGAGCAGCGTGCGCGTGGATGCTCTCTCCTCGCTGCGTCCCGGAGACCGGGTGAAGCTCACCACCTCACGCAGTGACCGGAAGGAGGGAACACTGCGGGTGGAACCTCGCACCTTTCCGGATCTTGCCGTGGATCTCTGCCGCATCATGTGGCCCTTCATTCTGCTGGCGTCACTCTCTGCACTGAGTATGGGAGCGCTGAATGTATTCGGAATTTTCGGTTTGCCCAACCTTGCGAGCGCTGCGTTTAATCTCACGACCATCGCGGTGGGAATTGCAGTCGGCTGGTGCATTGATTCCTCATTCGGACCGGATGCGCTGTACGGGTTTGGCATAGCGGTGCTTTGCGGCGGCGTGGCGCAAATCGGCGTGCAACTTCCCAAACTCCGTAAACTCGGGTACCGCCCGCATTGGGATATCGGGCTCAGCTGGCAGGGAGGTCGTTTGCGCTTCACGGATCCACGGGTGCGTGCCGTGTGGGCGCTCATGATACCCGGCGCCATTGCAGCCGGCATTACCCAGTTGAACGTGTTCATCAACACCTCCTTTGCTCTGTATCTGCCGGCCGGAGCGGTGAGCGCCCTCTCCTGCGCATTTCATCTCTGGCAGCTGCCTGTGGCGCTCTTCGGGGTGGCGGTAGGGATGGTGGTCTTGCCGACGGTATCGCGTCTTTCGCTTACTTCCGACGGCAGTGGGGAGATTCCGACTCGTCTTGCGGAGGCTTTGCGCTTTGTGGCGTTTTTTGCTCTGCCTTCGGCGGTATTGCTCGGCTTGTGGGGGGAAGAGATCGTGAGCATCTTTTTCCAGCGCGGACGGTTTGATGCGCAGGCGAGTGCGCTGTGCGGGAGCGTAGTCTCCGCGTATTCTCTGGGGCTGCTCGGTTATGCCGGGATGAAGGTGTTGCAACCGGTCTTCATGGCTCTGGAAAGGCCGTGGGCTCCGGCGGGGTTGGCGCTTGTGGCTTTCGTCCTTTCGCTGGGACTCAACTACACCTTCGTGCGCGTACTGGGTCTGGGGGCCACGTGGCTGGCGCTCACAACAGCCTTTATCACCACGCTCAATTTTCTGTTCTTTTTCTTCTACCTCCGTCACCTGCTGGGCAGCATGGCGAGCGGTATACTGCTCGGCGGTCTGGTGCGCATTGCCGGGGCCGGACTTGTTCTTGCGGTGTTTTGTCGCCTGGTGCAGTCTTATTTCTTTGAGGGCTTCAGCTCCTTTGATTTTTGGAAGCGTTTCGGGATGATGGCTTTTGCCGTCTGCGGCGCGGGCATGGTGTATGTTGTGTCTGCCGTCATCCTGCGCGTGCCGGAGCTCACCGCGCTTTTCAGTAAAATTCGCGGGCGGCTGGGTCGGTGATGCACGGGCTCAGCGTCCGCTGGCGATGCTGATTTCTTTGATCCAGGCGCTCTGTGGCAGAGCGGCGGCTTGTGCAGCGGTAAAAGGCATGCGTGGTCGCCAGTTGGTGCCTCCTGTGGTGCCCGGTAAATTCAGGCGCACCGGAATGTCGAAAAGTTCGGTCCACATGAGCGTCGCGTAATCCGATCGGCAGTGAAGAAGGGCGCGGTAGAGGGCGTCTTTTATTTTCGGTCCCCATGGTACGAGGCTTTCCTTTTTCCCTAAATCGGCATAGTCACCCAAGCGGCAGAGCGTCTCTCCGCAATCCCTGGCGATGCGCAACACCTCGCGGATTTCTTCAGGACTGAGTTTGGTGTTTTTCACGGCTTCGCGTCCCTGTTGCACGCGGTTGTACCACTCATTCCAATCCACGCACAACGGAGGAAAATCATGTGTGGCATAGGTGGCGAAAGAGCAGGGGTTGTACGTATCGCCACGAATGATCCGCCCAATCCGGTCGCATTCCCAGTGCGGAATCTTAAACCCCGCGATGCGCAGGCGCGAGAGGTCCGGCCGCACATAATCCGGCACACAGCCAAGGTCTTCCCCGATGACGCATTGACCGGGAGTAGCGCGCAAAATGGTGCGTAGGAGAGTATCCCCCTGCATGAGGTTTTGTCGGCGTTGTTCCGGTGTGTCGTCGGGGCGCGGACGAAACCCAGGGCGTCGTCCGTCACAGCGAGCAGCTGCTTCATCCGGGTTGAGCGGCAGGAATTCCGAATTGCGCGCGGGCATCCACGGGAAAGCGTAGATACGGTAGAAACCAAGGATATGGTCAATGCGGTACATGCCGAAAATTTCGGCGAGTTTGCGGATGCGGCGAACCCACCAGGCAAGACCGTCATTTTGCATAACATCCCAGCGGTAGAGAGGAATGCCCCAGTTTTGTCCCCACTTCGCGGTGAAGGGATCTTCCGCAAAATTGCCCTCCGCCGGAGCGCCGCCGCTCCAATTCATGTCAAAGAGGTAGCGATTGAAAAAGACGTCGGAGCTCGCCACGGAAATACCGATGGGCACATCTCCCATGAGGAGGACGTTTTTAGCATCCGCACGCTTGCGCACCAATGCCCACTCCCTCGCGCAGAGCCATTGCAGCCACTGCCGGTATTTCTTGCGGTTGAGCGCCTCTGCATCCTGTTCCACAAAGCGTCGCGCCACATCGGTGTCCTGCACGGGCCAGGTCCACCACGCACTCGTGCCGAAGGCCTGGCAGAGCACACGGTAGGTCGAGTAGTCCTCCAGCCAGTCACTTTGCTGTTCCGTCCAGGTCCGGAAGCTCTCCCTCAAGTCGGCGAACTCCTGTTCGGAGGAAAAGCGTTTCCATGCGCGGCGCAGCCACTCTCCTTTGTAAGCTCGCATGCGGGCGTAGTCCACGAGGTCGCGTCCTGCCGGCAACTGAAGGGGAGGCAGGTCATCGCGGTACGAAGGCAGTTCGCCGGGCGGCATGCCGGGTACACGTTCGAGAGAAAGATAGAGAGGTTCCAGCGCGATGGAGCTGATGGCAGAGTAGGGGGAAGGCACATCCTCATTACCCAGTTCATTGACGGGCAGGAGCTGCAAAAAACCCACGCGGTGGTCTGCCGCCCAATCGATCCATTCCTCCAGCGCCATCAGATCGCCGATACCGGCATCTCCCTGTCGACGCAGGGAGAAGACGGGGAGCAGGACACCTGTCATACGTCGCCTTTCCATCACGCCGCTATTGTACCAGATACGCCCCACGCCATGCAAGCGCACTCTTGATCGAGGCAATCATATTTTGCGATGCGTTACTCCGGGCCAGGGCAAACGCATTAGAAAATTGGATTCATTTTTGGAAAGGAGGCAGGACGTTCATTTATGCTCTAATTCGTTGCCAAACAATATATCATCCAGTACATCCGTATCCCACGTCGCCCTCAGTCTCAGCCTCTGAAGGGGCACTTTCAGTCCCTCATGACGGGCCTTGTACTGTTTGATCAGCACAAGCGCGAATCTCAAAACTCTCGAAAAGTTCTCCGCACTGTTCCCCTTCCTCTTGCGTCCTTGATCCTCGTTGAACACCACGTCCAACACCCAATGCAGACTGTTTTCTATCCCCCAGTGACTCCTTATGCTCCCTGCAATCTGTTGTGCGCTCGCACGCCGATTGCTCACTATGTAGAAGCGTTGTTCTCGCGTCCTCTTTCCGCTCTTTTTATCCCAGCTCTCTTTGCTCACTCTCACCACCGCCGCTAATCCCTCCCAGTTCCATGCTCCGCTGATGTGGCTTAACTCATGGTATAGTTCATACGTACGCGTCTCCACTCGTCCGTGCTCTCCACTTGTCTCCGTATAGATCGAGTCGGGCTTCTCCAGCTTCGCTGT
>CANRKR010000002.1 GCA_947631275.1 uncultured Akkermansia sp. | reverse complement strand
CCCGGGGCGGGCAGCACGGCTGCCGATGCGGCCAACAAGCTCGACGACGTCAACCGCGTCATGGGACGCAAGATGCGCATCGTTTCCTTCCGCTGGCTCGACGCGTGGGATATTTAGAAAGCGCAACTCACTGACTCCCTCCCGGCTTTCGCATCCGACTCTCACCAAAATCCGCTAGTCTCGCCAGGATTCGAACCTGGACAAAGAGAATCAAAATCTCTTGTGCTACCTTTACACCACGAGACTGCTGGTCGCGGAAAGACACGCGCTGTTTACCACAGCACAGGGTAAAAGTCAAGGACGAAAAGGCACATTTTTCGTTTCAGACGGGACGCACAAGAGAGCGGAAGATTTTTTAGCTGTTTCGGAGGGAGTTTTGCTTGCCAGAGAAGGCGGTAATCTGGTAGCATGCCTGTGTATGAAAATCGCTCGTACCTATCGCCTCCTTTCTCTTCTTCTGCTCTTTTCCGGCATCGCCGTTCCCGCAGCGATGGCGGATCGTAATTCGGACTACTGGAAGCCGGAAAACATGGCGCGGCGGCAATGCACCTCCGTGCATCTTGTTTACGGGCCTGCCATCCAGCATCATTCTGCAGCTTACACAGAGATGGTGGTGCGCAAGAGCGCTCCCGGCACCTACTTCGCCTGCAACAATTTTTCCAACGGCTATATCGGCGTTCAGGAACTGGGACACAAGGATGCGAAAGGACAGCCTGTCCGAGTGGCGATCTTCTCCATCTGGGATGCAAAAGATACCGGTGACAACCCCCACGCTGCACCTGAAGAAGAGCGTGCAAAGCTCGTCGCGCGCGGAGAGAAGGTGCGCACGGAGCGATTCGGCGGCGAAGGCACCGGGGGTAAGTCCATGCGCATCTTTGATTGGAAGGAAGGAGAGGTGATTCGTACGCTGGTCATTGAGAAAGAGGATGGCGAGGACTTCCGTCAAATTGCCGGCTATATCTACAACCCGAAGACCTCCGCATGGGAGCTGCTGAGCTGCTGGCGCGTGCAGGCCGTACGACGCGGGCTCGGCGGTGGCTGCGGCTTTGTCGAGGATTTCATGCGCAATATCGATTCCAGGACTCATGAGCGCAGCGCCACCTTCGGTCCCGCCTACCGTTGGGATGGCGCTGCCTGGAATGCTGCCAATGAGTTCACCTTCACGCGCGACTCGAACCCTAACAACAACATCCGCTGCGCCCTTGATCCCGACCGCGGCTACTACACCCTCTCCACCGGCGGTGACATCATTCCGGAGGAGGATTTTCCTCCTTTTGCCGTGCGTAAAATTGATCGCCTTCCGCAGTCCACTCCCCCGGGTGAGGATGTACAGGCTCTCATCAATGCCCCCAAGCTGGAGCAGCAGTCGTATCCCGACGACGGCTCATTGGAATAAAGAGACTTCGTGCTCTCGCAATTTTTTCGCACATTTCTCTTGCTTTCCTTTTTCTCTCCCTGTATAATGCGCCCCGTCTTTCACGGCCGGGGTATTAGCTCAGTTGGTAGAGCGCCTCAATGGCATTGAGGAGGTCAGCGGTTCGAGCCCGCTATGCTCCATGGTTTTAAAAATGGGTGCAGATCAAGGATTTGCACCCATTTTTCATGCCCTGTTGCAAATGGGAAGCGCCGGGTCGGGGGATACAAACCGCACCCTTCCAAAAACCTCTCCGGCTGACTACCGCCTGTGACTCCGTCCCCCGCCTCCGCTGAAGCGTTTCGACTCGATTTCCAATGCGTCTGTGCCGAGACCTCCTACTCCTGAGGCTGCGGCATCTTACCGGTAGTAAAGTATTGCTCAATCTCCTCAAGGGTGCGACCCTTTGTCTCCGGGAGGAAGAAAGCAGCCGTGATGAAATAGATCACTGTGAAACCGGCAAGCGTAAAGAACACGCTGGAGTAGCCATAGGCGCCAACCCACGGCAGGAAAGTGCCGGCGATCGTAGTGGAAACACCCTGGTTGATGAGCAACGCAATAGCCATGCCGTTGGCCCGGATGCGAGTGGGCATGAGCTCGGAGAGAGCAAGCCAGACGCACACGCCGGGACCGGCCGCATAAAACGAAATGAACACCACGAAAAACGCCGTGACCAGCCAACCGGTAACCGGAGCAGGCTTCATGCCTACCTCAGCACGAGTGATCTCCAACGGCTGAAGAGAACCGGGCTCCGGGTAATCATTCCAGAAGGCGATGTGATCAATAGCGGTGGGTTTCGGGACGAAAGCGGGTGCGATAATTGCGCGGTCGCTGTTGCTTTCCAGCTCAAGGAGAGCCTTCTCCAACGCTTTGGCATCCACACCTTCGGCTGGCTGCACCTGATTCTTACGCAGCTTGTCGGAGAGCTTGAACACCCTCACCTTTTCCATGGACTTCTTCTCGAGATCCGCGCGGAAGGCGGCCTGTGCCGCCGCAATGTCCACGTCCTCCATCGCGTCATCCACAAATGGCTCGCTGAGCGCAGCCTTGTTCACCACATCGAGGCAGGCGGCGCGGTCAAACTTCTCCGCCACCACCTGGTTGGAGGAATCCCCCTGTTTGTAAGTAACAATCAACTGCATGCCCGGGGCAATAGATTCTCCCTGCATGAGCTCAGGCTTCTGAGCGGCAGCGGCCTTCACCGCGTCATCCACCGAAATCTTGGCGTAGGCGCCCTTGCCTTCATACTGCCTCACCTGAGCCTGCACAAAGTCCGTGACGTCCACCCGGCTGTCCTCTACGGAGAGGAACATGGCGCCGACGCCGGCCAAACCGACGATGATGCCCAGTGTACCCATCTTGAGCAGGAAGGTGCGCCCCTTCTTATCCACCAACGAAACGGCAACGATGGTCATGAGCATGTTCACAACCTTGATGGCCATGTCCGCAATATTGGCGCTCTGCCCCTGCAAACCGGCCTGCTGGAAAATCTTCACCGAGTAGTTGAGCACGGAATTGATGCCTGTTGCCTGAGTGCAGGCCAGCACGATAACAGCCAGAATAAAGGGAATCACATACTTGCGCTGCAGGAGGCTGTCCCCCTTTGCCGCCTCAGCAATGGCCGCCTTCTCTTTCTCAGCCGCAGCATCCGCAGCCTTCATCTCCGAGAGGATATCCTTCGCAGCGATTTCGCCATTGTTGGCCGCCAGTGCGATGAGAGCCTCCTCCTCCCTCCCGCGCCGATAAAGCCAGCGGGGGGACTCCTTCAGACGAAAGGCACCGAAAAAGAGGATGAGTCCGGGAATGGCGGAGCACCAGAAAATTGTCTGCCACGCCATGATTTTGTCAGCGTCATCCACGGTCACATCGGTGGCAGATCCTACGAGAATGGTGGTCAAATACCCAATGACAGCCGCAAACACAAGTCCCACAGTGAGAAGGAATTGGAACATACCCGTACCCTTGCCGCGAGAACCGGCATCCAGGCATTCGGCGAGATACATCGGCACCACCACACCCACCAACCCGGCAGAAGCGCCCTGCAGAATACGACCGCTCATCAGCACTTCGAACACGCCGTTGGAAAAGCAGATCACCGGGATGCTCAGCGTGAAGAGAAGCGCAGAGAGGATGATCACCTTCTTGCGCCCCATCCACTCCGCCAACACACCCGCAAACAGGGAAGAAATCACCGAGCCGAGCAATACGGCCGCTACCACCACCGATATTTGCTGCGGGGTGTAAGTCGAAGTCTGTTCGATGTACGGCACAGCCGCCGCAATCACGCCGACGTCGATGCCATAAAGTAGCCCTCCCAGACCCGCCATCACCATCAGGTACCGCGCGTAACGCTTCACGGAGTCAGTCACGCCGTCTGCAGCTAAACTCGTACTCATAACGCACGCATTATATCACGGACACTCCCGAGAGCAAGAAAAAAGTCGGATGACGCAGGCGATGTTTGACCCCAAATTAAATGCACATTACGCGGAGACAGACACTCAATCGGCTTGTAAAATAGAGAAAGCAGGGGTATAATGGCGCGCAGCAGACCATGGTAGCTTATATGTTCCTATCGGATGAGGTGATCGAGCAAGCGATGGCGCTGTTTGAAAAGGGAGGCGTGCTGATGTGGCCTCTCCTTGCGCTGTCTTTTATTGCTCTGATGGTTATCATCGTGAATCTCTGGGTCACACGGGAGGGAGCGGTGTTGCCGCTGCGGCTTGTCTCGCTGGTGGAAACGCGAATACGACGGAAGGATTACGCGGGACTCATGGATTTGTGCGAAGAAAACGACTCGAGTTTCACGCGCACGCTGCAGGTGATCATGCTTTTCCTGCAACGCAACCCGCGAGCGAATATTGATGAAGTACGGGAAGTGGCCGTGGCGGAAGCTTCCCGACAGGCGAACATGCTCACGCGACAAACGAGCTGGCTGGCAGATATTGGCGGCATTGCTCCCATGATCGGGCTATTGGGAACCGTGCTGGGCATGATGCGAACTTTTACGGAAATGGCAGCGGGCAATTTTGAAGGAGTGAAACAGATGCAGATGGCCAGCGGCATCTCCGAGGCCATGATCACCACCGCCGGGGGGCTGGCGCTTGCTATTCCCTGCATGCTTTTCTACGTGATCTTTCGCAACCGCATTCAGAAACGGATCGCCGATATGGAAGCCGCCATCACACACGTGCTCTCGCTCATTTCCGTGCAGATGAACCGGGAACAGCGATCGATAGAAACCTTCCAACCTGTGACAAAAAACGCAGAAGTGATGGCGGAAGCCGAGCCGCTGAGCAACTATCCCCAATAAATCCATCTTACGCCGATGAAATTCAATGTGAAGATGCCAGATTGCATCGGATTTCAGCTTGCGCCGATGCTGGATGTGGTGTTTTTGCTGCTTATCTTCTTTGTCGTCACCCAGAAATTCATCCTCAATGAGCAGGACCTGAAGGTAAAAGTCCCCACGGCGCCCAAAACAACCGAGGAGGCCTCCCGCGCCATCGACGAAATCATCATCAACGCGCGCGAAGAAAACGGAGAGCTCGTCATCACGATTGATCGAGAGACATTCACACGCGAAAAATTGCTCTCAATGCTGCAGCGTATGATTGCGGTGAATCCGAACCAGCCTGTGCGCATCCGTGGCGATGCCGAGATGCGCTGGCAAAAGGTCGCAGATGTCATCTCCACCTGCTCCCAGGCCGGCGTATGGAATGTGTCCTTCTCCAAGCAACTGCCCTCCCAAACCAAGTAAATCTTTCTCCTGTATTCTGCGCAACGATGCCCACTCCACTATCCCGCCCCCTGCTCCCCCTCATCCTGCTGACTGTCGGCATGCATCTGCCCGCACCGGCACAGGAGGCCGACCTGAAGGCCGACCCGCAGGCGGACGCACTCGCCATAGCCGAACAACTCTACGATCAGGCACGCGGACAAACTGACGAGAGCGATCAAAAACGCGCGAATCTTCAGCGCGCGGCCGGTCTCTTTGCTGACTACCTCCGCAAATACCCCGGAGCAAAAGACCGCGATAAGGTTCTCTATCTCCAAGCCACCTGCCGGGAAGAGATCGGCGAATCGGCGGAGGCTAATGTGCTGCTCGGGCAGCTGGCCAACAACTTTCACGGCGAATATGCCGCAGCTGCCGCTTACAAACTCGGCATCCAGGCGGCTGATCGATCCATCTGGAATAAAGCGACCGGTTATTTTCGCATCGTGAACCGCGAAACGCGGCGACCGACACTGCAGCAGGACGCCCTCTACCGTCTGGCACGCGCCCTGCTCCAGCAGAACCAGCGTCATGAAGCTGAGGGTATTCTGACGCGCCTTTGCGGGGCGAACGGGGTGCAGCCGGGCATCCAGCAGGCGAGTCTGCTGGCGCTTGCCCAACTCAGAACTGAGCAGTCAAAAGACGCCGAGGCTTACGCTCTTTTCACGAAGCTGCTGGGCATGAAAAACCTGGAAAAACCGGTGCGCGCCATGGCAACCCTGCAGGCCGCCCGCCTCGCCTCTCAACTGGGACGGGATGCTGAAGCACAGGCGCTTTACGACAAAATATCCGACGCTGAAGACATGGCACAGTACGCCGCAGAAGCGCAGCTGGAAGCCATGGTGCGGATGTACAAGCGCAAAGATTACGAAGGCATATTCAAAAAAGTTTCCAGGAATTACCATCCGCTGAATGATCCGGAGAAAGAAGCACGCCGCGCGCTCATCGTGGGACAGGCATACCTGGATCAGGAGATGTATCAGGAAGCAGCGGCGTGGTTTGAGATGGCGGAGCGATATCAGCCGAACGGCGCAGTAGGGGCAGATGCCGCCTATCGCCGTATCGTGTGCGCTCAACAGATGCAGTCAGACAACCTGCTCTCCCTTGCCCACAAGTTTCTGAGCACCTACACCGCACCCGGATCGCCGACGGCAAGCCTCGCCATCTGCGATTGGGTGCGCTTTACGTACGCCGACTGCATTATGGCGGCAGATACTGAAGAAGCAGCCAGGCAGTTTGACGTACTGCGCATCGAACAACTGCCAAAGGAGATCCAGGCGGACGCCGAATACAAAAAAGCCTGGTGCGCGGCACAAGGAAATAGCTACGATCCCATCCCCACTCTCAATCACTTCATTGCCACCTATAAGCAGGATCCCCGCTTGCCGGATGCCTACGCCCTGCGCGGCTCCGTCCTGGCTGGCCAGGGAAAGATCGGCGAAGCTTTGCGGGATTTTGATACCGTGCTGCAACATTACCCAAATTCCCAGGCAGCCCTCGTCTGCTGGCAAAAGGCGGCACACGCCAGTAAGAATGACCCCCAACGCATGATTCGCTACTACGAGGGACTTCTCAACTGCAAACGGCAGGGAATTAAGCCAGCGGCTCTCGCGGAGGCCCATTACAGCATAGCCTGCGCCCTCTACGAAACGCAGCCGGAAGCAGCCGTCCCGCATTTCACAGAGGCTGGCTCCATTGCCCCGGATATCTACGGCTCGCGGGTGGAGACGGCGCTGGTGCAGTGCTACTTCAAAATGCAGGATGCTGATCGTCTGAAACGAGCCCTCTATAGTCTGCGGCAGACAAATCCGGCGTCGTACAATGCCCTGCCGCCGGGCATCCTGCGCTGGTGCGGCTGGATGAGCTTTCAGAAAAATGACTTCGCCGGGGCAGATAGCCTGCTGACGGATGCCATCGCACGCGAACCAAAAGAGCAATACACCGCGCCGGACGGCAGCAAGCAGGAGCGACCAAAGGTGGAGCCGATCGTCTGGAAACTCCTGGCGCATTCCCTGCTGGAGCTCGGACAATACAAGCGCGGACTGGAAGCCGCGCGCAATTACCTTGCTCTGGAAAAGCAGCCCTACCGCAGGGCGGAAGGGATGCGGGACCTGGCCCGCCTGCAACTGGAATCCGGCATGCTGTCTCAAGCGCGCAATACCTGTGAACAAGCGATTTCTCTGGGCATTGACGGCCCCGTCAAATCCGCGCTGCTCATCACCCTGGGGGATACTTATTTTGCCGGCGGGCAGTACGAGGAAGCGTCCCGCTACTATGGGCGAGTGGCGAATGTAGTCAGCGATGCCGAACTCAAGCCCCTGGCGACCTACAAGCTCGCGGCGGCTCTCAAGTACGGCGGTAAAAGCGTCGAAAGCTTGCAGTATACCGAGGCAATGAAGACGGAATTCCCGCAGTGGACTCCCCCGGCGGACGCGCAGCGGTTAATTCGCAACGCAAGCACACATGAGGGTAAGTAGGGCATGTTTTTCTCACGGGAACAGAACCGGCACAAACGCTGGTACCACCCCCTGGGCCTGGGGCGCAAGAAGATCCGGCTTCTCATGATGATCGGAGTGTGTTTTGTCGTCATTTTGCTCACAGTACTGCTTGTCTATTCCGTGCGAGCAACGGGATATGCTCCGGAACGACTCATCAGCGGCCTGCCCGGATGCACACTCTACGACAACAACCAGCACCCCGTGGCAACCTTGACGCCGCACGACAATGCCCCGGTGACATGGGCAGAACTGCCGCCGCACCTTGTGGAAGCCTTTCTCGCACGAGAGGACGAACACTTTTTCGAACACCACGGCGTTGTTTACTCTGCCCTCGTGCGTTCTGCCATGCGCAATTTGCTCTCCATGAGCTACAAACAAGGAGCCTCCACTATCACCATGCAGCTTACGCGGCACGTCTTTGACCTGCAGGGCAAGACTCTTGACCGCAAACTGCTGGAAATCATGCTGGCGCAAAGGCTGGAAAATCGCTACGACAAAGCGACACTGCTCTGTCAGTACCTCAGCCGCATCTACTTCGGGCAGAACTGCTACGGACTGCGAGAAGCAGCGCGCACTTACTTCGGAAAGGAAATCAAGGAACTCAATACTGCAGAATCCGCTCTCCTGGCAGGCATCGTCCGCGCCCCATCGCTCATCAATCCCGTACGCAATGCCGAGCGCGCCGTGAAAGCCCGTGATGAAACGCTGCAGCGCATGCGAGAGCTCAACTACATCTCGCAGACAGAATATGAGCAAGCTGTGAAGGAGCCTGTCTCCTCAACACAACCCGTTGCGCAGAGAACGGATGAACCGCTCATCTATCCTGCCATGTGGGCCAATGCAGAGCTGGATTTGCTGCCCGGCATTGCCCGCGAGAGGGGACATGGATTATCGGTGGTCAGCTTTTTACAGGAACCTATCCAACAGTACCTGGAGCGGGCTGCACGTGAGACGCTTAACATTCTGGAGAACCCGGAGGCTCCCTACCCCGCCGCGTGGGCGGCAAAGGGAGATGCTGAAAAAATTTCACAAAAGAACTTTGCTGCGACAAAACGACCGGCTAACCTGCAACGCGGCAACGCACCCACACAGTCGGGAAAAATCAAGTTGCAGATATGCGCACTGGTTATTGACGCGCGACTGAACCACCGTGGAAATGTGCTGGCGGTCACGTGCGGGCGTGACTCTGCCGACAATATCAACTACTGGTTGGACGAAATCTTGCCCGGGCGAATCGTGGCCCCCTTCATCTTCTACAGCGCCTGCCTGCCGGGACGCAACGAGCAGCATATTGTGGCGCACAGCGCAAGAATCACCGGCTCGCGTCTGGGCTACGACGCTGTAAGCAACGCTCTGAATTCTCTCCTGCCGGGAGGGGTGGAGCTGCCGGACAAAGAAAATGAGCAAGCTCTTTACGACGGTCTTTTCCGCGTGCGCAAAATCGATATGGCGCGGCTTCTCTTTGCGCTGCAAAACGCGGGTCGCAATTACCCCCTGCGACTGGTCTCAACAGTGTGGAGCAATGGTCAGAGACTTATCTATGCCGCCGATCGCGACACACCGCCGCGAGAGCTCTTGCGGCGTGAAGGAGCCGTGGCCGTCTCACACTTACCTCCCTTCCGCTACAGCGAAGGGCTGCCTGTCGCACTGCACGAGGAACTCCCGGGAAATGGCGGGTATTGGAGTATGGTGTGCAATGACCGAGGCGTGACTGTGATCCTCTGGTGCGGCGCGCTGGACGCTGCCGGGAAACCGGCGGAAACCACACCGCCGTTTCGAAAACTTCTCAGCCACGCGACGAGGAGTCTGGCTGAAGACCTGCACAGTGCCGCGCGACGCATGCTGCGAGAAGCCACGAAAAGCCATGATTGACTACAACCACGAGATGGAGAGCGCAAAGCGAGCCGCTCATTTGGCCGGTGACATGCTGCGGAAGCATTTTGGAAAAGAACTCATCGTAGATGCCCGCAGCGCACACGACATCAAACTGAAAATCGACAAGCAGTGCCAACAAATCATCTGCGACGCCCTGGCGACGGATTTCCCTGATTATTGCTTCCTGGGAGAGGAAGGCGGCAAAGGCGGGGAAATCGAATGGATCATTGACCCGTTGGACGGCACGGTAAACTACTACTACGGGTTGCCGCTCTTCTGCGTGAGCATCGCTCTTCGGGTGCACGGCGTGCTGCAGCTCGGCTGTGTGTATGCTCCCATGACCGGAGAACTTTACACCGCCTTGCGCGGGAAACAGGCGATGCTCAATGAGCAGCCAATTCACGTGTCGCCCCGACGACAGATGGCTCAGGCCATCGTCTTTATCGGACACGGTACGCACGACCGATCCGGCGAGGCAGGGATACGCCGTTTCGCGCACATTTCTTCGCAAGTTTGCAAAGTGCGCATTCTCGGCAGCGCAGCGCTTTCGCTCTGCTACATTGCCGCCGGTAAGCTGGATGCCTACGTCGAGCAGAGCATCCACCTGTGGGACTTCGCGGCGGCGCAGGTCATCCTGGAGTCTGCCGGCGGCAGGCTGGAGTTTACTCCGCACACCAGCGATGCGCTGACGGGTGCCGTCCTTGCATACAATGGTTTGCTGCCCATCCACGAGGCTCTGGAACCATCTTCCTGATCGCGGCGCATGAAAAAGGCATCTTCCCGTCCCTGCAGACAACGACCGGCGAATCCGCGTGAACTCGCCTGGCGCGCATTGTGTCATTGGGGAGAAAAAACCGGGGAGTTTGCCGACACTCTCATCCACCGTGCCGGGGAGAATTTGACGGTGCCGGATCGCGCTCTCCTTCAATCAATCGTGCTGGGCACGCTGAGAAACCTGCGACTTCTGGACTATTGGCTCAACGAGCTACGCGACGAGCGGCACACGGAAAAAGATGTGCGCTGGCTGCTGCTCAGCGCTCTTTGCCAACTCTTCATCCTGCATTATCCGGCATACGCCGTGGTAAACGAAACAGTGAAGCTCGCCACGACACGCCTGCGCGCGGTCATCAACGGCGTGCTGCGAGAGTCCCTACGTCGCCGCGAACAATGGGAGGCTGCGCTGCCCGAACTTCCGCCGGCCGTACGCTACTCCATGCCGGATTGGCTCGCCGAGCGTTGGCTTGCACGTTTTGGCGAACAGGAAGGCGCTGCTCTCCTCGCTCTCATGCAGCAGCCTTCACAAGTTTTCCTGCGGCTTAATGCAATCAATCCGCCTGCACCCATGCCGGAGAGTTGGACCCCCCTGGCGGACGCACCTGGCTGGTATCTGCTGCCTGAGGGCGCCCTGCCGCGTGAATTGTTGACAGCCGGACAAGTCTACATTGCCGATCCCTCAACGCGGCACAGCGTCGAACTTCTCAACCCATCCCGTGGAGAAAAAATCCTGGATGCCTGCGCAGCGCCCGGCGGCAAATCCGTCGGCATCCTCTCTGCCACACGCGGAGACTGCCAACTCGTCGCAACGGATTCCGATGATCACAGATTGCCTATGCTGAAGCAAAACTTGGAACGTGCGACGTCGACTCTGGAGCGCCCTGACGTCCGTGTGCAGCAGTGCGATTGGGCTCTGGGATGTCCCGCTGAATTTGTCTCATCGTTCGACGCCGTGCTGGCGGATGTGCCCTGCAGCAACAGCGGTGTGCTGCGTCGACGCGTGGATGTGCGCTGGCGGATCACGCCCGATGAACTGAAGAAGACACGCGATCTGCAGCTCACTATCGCGCAAAACTCCATGCGTGCTGTAAAACCCGGCGGGCGTCTGGTCTACTCCACCTGTTCCATCGAGCCGGAGGAGAACCATGAACTCGTGCAGCTGTTACTTGAACGTCATCCCGGCTGGCAGCTTGTCAATGAGCGTCTCGTCCTGCCGCATCGTGACCACACCGACGGAGCGTATGCCGCCCTGCTTCGTGCGCCCCGCATAGATTAACCGTCCACTCGCTTACCTCATGCCGTCTCCCACACTCACGTTCCTCGGCTGGGATGCCCCCACCATCGATCTTTTAGCACAGAATTTGCTCTCCCTCGAGCAACAAGACGCTGACGCCTTTCGTCGCGCCACAGTCGTCACCCTCACAGCCCCTGCCGCACGGCATCTCCGCGAGCGTCTGGCCGAGTTGGCAAGTCGCCCAATCCTTCTGCCGCGCATCGTGCAACCCGGAAGACTTCTGCCGGAGCAAACGGCGTCTGAATACGATCAACTCATCGCCTGGGTCGATATCCTGAAAAAACTGCCGGAGGAGGCATGTCCGAACCTCCTCGGCAAACGATATGGAAAGATGAGCACGCTCCGTGCTCTCGGCACGGCGAGGCAACTGCTGCGTCTTCGCTCCCTGCTGGAGCAGGAAGCCACCACACCGGAAGCCGTGCGCGACGCTCTGCCGAAAATCACCGATGATGAGATCGACAACTGGTCCATCCTCGGGGAGGACGAGGGCGAGCGATGGGATGAATTCTGCTCCCTTTGCGCCGAAGTGGACAAGATCATTCCTCCCGAGGGAATTCAGCAGGCGCCGCCGCGGCCGGCAAGTGAGAGCAAGATCATTCTCGCGGCCCTGCCGGAGCTGTCCTTCCGTCTGCGCAGAGTGCTGGAAGACGTGTTGGCAGAACGTCCCGGGCACGTGGAGGCATGGGTGAATGCACCGGAGGAGGAACGGGAGAATTTCGACAACTGGGGCATCCCTCGCACTGACCATTGGCTGCGTCGTCCTATCGACATCCCGGAAGAATCCATCCCCGCGCCTGCGGATGATGCACAATCCTTTGCCGAGGCTGCGGTGCGGGAAGCGGGAGGAGCGAATTCCGACGAGGTGACGCTCGGTCTCTGCGATCCTTCATTTTCATCGGCGCTTTGTACGGCTTTTGCGCATGCTAAACCCGTGGCCTGGGACCTACAGTTGAGCGCAGGACGAAAACTCACCACGATCGATGCGGCCCTGCTTCCTGCCCGTCTGCTGCACTACATCAGCACGGCAAAAGATCTCCGACTCAGCGCCGGAAAAGACGCTGAACTCAACAACGCCGATTCGGAATATGTCAGCGCATTCATCGAGTTGCTTCGCAGTGCAACGCTCCAGCGTAACACCCCCGCCGAAGCTTCCATGGACGAGGCTCTGGATAGGATCATCTCCAAAAACCTGCCGGGCGCCGTTCAGCAGCTCATGGATCTGCTGGATAAGGAGAACGCGGATTGCAAGGAGACGACCGAGCGCATCCTCTCTCTGGCAAATCAATTCCTCAGATCCGAGACACTGCAGCACGCCTTACTCACCCTGGCCGATATCATTGACCGCGCATACCCGGATTCTCCCGACATCACCATGCTCACGGAGCCCATGCGCGACGTAGCACGTGCCTGCCTGAAACATCGGACAGAACCGGAACTCGCTCTACTCCTGTTGCAACACAGCGCGGAAAACGCAACCTGCGCACCGGTCGAACCTGCGATGGATGAAGACCCTGTGGTCAAAGTCTTCGATTGGATTGACCTGCCTTGCACGCGCGGGAAAAAACTCCTGCTACTCGGACTGCACGAGGGATGTGTGCCGGAAGTGGGAGGCAATGTAAATTTCCTCACCGATAAGCTCAAGGAGTACCTGAAGCTCCCGACGCGGGGAAGCAGAGAAGCGCGTGATGCGTTCCTGCTCACGACCCTGCTGAACAGCCGGCGTGATATCGCGAAAAATGTGCGTATCCTGCTTGCACGACAAGGGACGGATGACACCCCCATCGCACCCTCGCCGCTGTTGCTCCGCTGCAGAGATAATGCCGAGTTGGCAGAACGTGTGGAGCGTCTGTTCAGCGACGGCGGAGCGACCGAGCCGGAAAAAGCGTACGAGAATTTCTCCTTCCGTCCGGCATCGAACGCCGAACCCTGCATTCCGAAGGAACCGGAAAGCATTGAGCTGCTCGCACCCGGCGTGGTGAACCCCTTTGCAGCCGATGCCGCCAGGCCTCGCAGCTTCTCCCCTTCCCTTATCCGGGACTTCCTCGCGTGTCCTCTGCGTTTCTGGCTCAAAACTCTCTACAGACTCAACCCCGGTGAAGCCTTCACGGAAAGTGACCGCGAAATCGGAACCGACGTGTACGGCAATATCCTGCACAGCATCCTGCGTCAACTTACCGAACAATTCCCCATCCGCCCAATCGGCTGCACTCTCCCACAGCTGGAGCAGGATCTGTCCCGCCACGCACTACTCCTGCTGCAGGAGGGATTCCGTGAGTACTACACGGATGAGAGCGGAACCTTGCCGGTCTTCCTGCAAAACCAGTACGAAACCATGCGCGAAAGCCTGCGGCAATTCGCCCTCCTGCATGCCCGTGACCTGGAGGACGGATGGTGCGTCAAAGAGGTCGAGTGGGAGGTCTGCCCGACCCTTGATCTGCCGGATGGCAGTCGGGCCCAACTGCGCATGAAAATCGACCGCGTGGATTTTCAGCCCTCCACAAAAAAATGGCGCATCATTGACTACAAGACCAACAGTACTTCCCCCGATGACAAGCACCTCGCAAAGATAGGAAACACTGAGCGCTACGCCGCTCTTTTGCCCGGAATACCTACGGTAGATGACAAGCGGTGGGTGGAAGTGCAGCTGCCGCTCTACGCCTACGCCCTGAAGGAGGAAAAGGGAACCGACCTTGCTTCAGAACTGGCGTATTACAATCTCCCGCGCGGCAAGTCTGTCGCCTGCAACAGCTTCAAAAGCGGCACAGAAGATACCATCCTCAGCGGATTGGAATGCGCAAGGCGTGTCATCCTCCTGCTGCGGCAGGGCAAATGCCTCATCTCGATGGAAGATCTGGGAGAGTCCTCCCCCGAATACGCATCGTTCGGAACTCCGTCCATCGACAAAAACCTGCGCACAATCTGCGGATTACCAGCCATCCCCTTCCCGTCATGAAACCTCTTGTCACAGGCAGCTACATTTCCGCCTCCGCCGGTACAGGGAAAACCTACCAGCTGACATCGCGTTTCCTCGCATTGCTGTTTCTCGGCGCACCTGTTTCCTCGCTCATCGCCGTTACCTTCACTCGAAAGGCAGCGGGCGAATTCCGGCGACGTATCTTCCAGGCGCTTGCCGAAGGGACCTCCTATGAGATGAAAACGCACGCTGCCGGAGAGCGCAACCCGGTTACAGCGCGCATCTGGGAGACATGGACGCATCAGGAAGCCCCCCTCTATCCCTCTGCCATTCCCTTTGCCATACAGGCGGAAAAACAGGGCTGCTTCCCCGAAAATCTCCCGAATCTTCCGGCAGAGCTGAGGCTCGATCGGGACTGCTACTGCCGTCGATTGCGTGAGCTCGTCACTGCCGGGTCACGCTTGCATCTTTCGACGTTGGACAGTTTTTTCAATATGCTTCTAGGCACGCAGTGTCTCGCTCTCGGTGTTTCGGAAATCAGCCCGATGGAGGACGCCGATCTGCAACAGGCGGAAAAAGATGCTCTCTTTGCGACTGTCTCGCATCTCGGCGCAGAGAAAATGAGGGATATTCTGCACAACCTCCGATGCAACGGCAGCAGAATACTTAGCGCCCTCAGCGCTTTGGTGAGAAACTACAACGAGCTCTTGCAGGACGCCGGGACAGCGGCAAACAACTACGCCCAGGCCTTCTCTCTTCCGGATTACACGGAAAAGAAGGAGTTGGATCAGGCGATCTACCGACGCGATCTGTTGAACCTGGCAAAGGAATTCGAGGAGATGGGCGGCGACAGCCTCAAAGTCTGCCGTGGAAGGAAAAAAGCAAGTACTGCTATTAAGGCCCTGCTGGAGGACAAATTCTCAACCCTCGCGTACGAAGACGAGAATTGGAACGACACCCCGGAAGCCGTCAAATTGCGAGAAGTCTTGCGGGAACTCACTGACAGAAAGAAAACGGAAATCCTGCGCGACATTCAGGTGAAAACGCGCGACCTCGTCTCTTTTCTGAGCTCCTACACAGAAATATACCAACAAACCATCTGCGAATCAGGACGCTACAGTTTTGCAGATATCACCCGTCTGGCGTCCATTCTGCTCGGCGGACCTCATGCGCCAACGCGTCTGGCGTATCTGCTGGATGGACAACTGGACCACTGGATGCTGGATGAATTCCAAGATACGTCACCCAAGCAATGGGAAACGCTGCTGGGGCCGCTCACCGAGGTAGCGCAGTGCGAGAGCGCTGTGGCGGAGGATCCTCGTGGTACGACAAAACGTTCTCTTCGCGTGGCGGAGAGAAGTCTCTTTGTTGTGGGGGATTTGAAGCAAAGCATCTACGGCTTCCGAGGGGCCTCCCCCCAACTTTTCAGCGATCTTGCAGAAAAAAGTCCGTGGAAGGAAGTGATGCTGCCACGAACCCTCACGAATAGCCGTCGTTCCTCTCCTCTCATCATGCGCTTTGTGAATCTGCTTTTCAACGCGATGGAGATGGACGAAGAAGAAAAAGAACGATACACTGACCACAGCAGCGATGTCTCCAAACAGGGATTGCCCGGCTACGTGGAATTCTCCGAGGTGTCGAAAGAAAACTACGTGCGCGACTCCATCCTGCCGATTCTGCAAAAGCTCACTGTAAACGGACATCCGCTGCCGGGACGAAGTATCGCCATCATCACCCGCAACAATGACGAAAGTGAAGAGATTGCCGATATTCTGTTCCGGGAACAACCAAATCTGATGATCCAGGTGATCAAGGACATCAAATCCGCCGTTTTCTCGCCGCTCGGACAACTTTTGCTGACTTTCTTCCAATGGCTGCTGCACCCCGGCATTGCGCACTGGGCCGCCTTGCTGAATTTCTCGGTTCTCAAGGGCGTCCTCCGCGTTGGAAAAACAAATGACGCCACGGGAGCACGCCTGCACTGGCTGCAGATGATAAACGCTACGGGCTATGCAAAAACACTGCGGGAACTGCTCACGTATCTGCCCCGCGAAGAGACGCCTGAAGATTTTCGCACGGTGCTGGAGTGGGAAAACGCCGCCATGGAGTTCGATAAAAAAGGCGGCTCTATTCGAGACTGGATTACGTTCATCAGCGAACTCGCACACTGCGCCCCCGGCGCACCGGGTTTCATTCATATCCTCACCATGCACAAGAGCAAGGGCATGGAGTTTGATGCGGTGATCCTGCCGCTTACCGGGATAAAAAGCGTGGACGACACGAGCAAGATGAACTATTACACAAACTCCAAAAATGAGGGTTTCCTACTCACTCTGAACCGGTCTGACCGCAGCGCATGGGAAGCGCAGCTTGAGCCTTCGGTAAATGAATGGAAACGCAAACAGTTGAGCGAAGAGCAACGCCTTCTCTACGTAGCTATCACCCGCGCGCGCTATGCTCTCTACATCCTGCTGAATGAAAAGGCGCGCAACAATTCGCTCTCCGGAATTATCAGGAATGCCGAGAAAGGAGCGGGTGAGGAAATGCAGAAATTGCTCAAGGAAGGAGACTTCGAGTGGTATCTTCACCTTCCCAACAACAAAGAAAGCGGGGAGAAAGGGAAAAAGGAGGACAAGGAACAAGAGAAAAAGCAGCTCGGCATGCCATCGGCCTCCCGCCGCGTTGTACGCCCGTCGCAGCTGGAACCGCAGGGACGAGTCGCCTCAAACGCCCAGACATCCGACGGCGAAGCCCCCTCCACGGCGCAACTGATGAAGAGCGGAAGAGAGGCCGCCGCCTTCGGCACAGCCGTCCATGCCCTGTGGGAGCAAATCGGCTGGCTCTCCTCCCCGCAGGATTTCCCCACGTGGGTTCATTCTCCGCAGGGGGATGAGCAGCAGGTCGTGGCCCGCGCCTTGCAGCGGGATGATGTACGCGCCATCCTCAGCTGCCCCGCCGGAGAACGCTGGCAGCTCTACCGCGAGCAACCCTTTGCTTTCGCTGTGCAAGGCAAGGCGGAGCTGGTCTCCGGCACGTTCGACCGCGTGCAGGTGCGCACCGATGCCACCGGGAAGCCTCAGGAAGCCCTTATCATCGACTACAAAACCGACCGCGTTTCCAACGGCGACGAGGCAGAGTACGCCGCCCTGCGCGCACGCCATGCCCCGCAGATGCGCGCTTACCGTCGCTACCTCGCAGAATGGCTGCATCTGGAGGAAGCAGCCGTGCGTGTAGCCCTAATCTCAGTACCGCGCAGCGGAGGAGATGCAAGCGTGCAGCTCTACTCGGCAACGGAGCTGGTTTGATCAGCTGCCCGTTCCTGCGGCGCAAGCAGGATGCAGAGTTCGTAGAGCAAATAAAGCGGCAGAGCCATGAGCAGCATCGTGCCGGGATCCGGTGCCGGAGCCAGGAGAAGCGCTGTGCCAAAACTCCCCACCAGCATGTAAGAGCGGAGGCGGCGCATGCGGGAGCGCGTCAGAATCCCCAATTTCATGAGCGGCCAGAGTACAACCGGCAATTCAAAAATAAGCCCAAACACCAGAATCAGCTTCACCGAAAACGACAGGTAATAACTGATGCGCCAGTCATTCGAGATGCCCAATTGAGCCGAATAATCATAGAAAAAGCCGAGCACTCTCGGCAACACAGCAAAATACGCAAAAGAACAGCCCAGCAGGAAGAGTCCGACACCCCAGACGAGACAGCGGCGCAGAAGACGCCGCTCGTGCTGCAAAAGCCCCGGCATGATAAACTGAAGCAGGAAGTACAGCAGCAGGGGGCTCACCAAGACAACTCCGCCAAAAAATGCCAACTGCACGGAAAGCATGAATGCCTCCCCGGGCTGGAAAGCCCCCATGAGACGCGTCCGCTCAACACCCAGGACTGCCGCCTGCTTCCCTGCCCCGGAAGCAGCCAGGGCGCGAGTGAGAGACTGCACGGTATCGGAGCATCCACTGCGAGATATCGCCTCATCGCGTGCTGCCTCCGGCAGCGCCTGAAGAGCGATCAACAGCGAGCGCGCCTGGGTCAACTCCGCCACACGGGGACCCACCGCCAGTTCCAGTTCAGCCTGAGTCCCGGGAGGTAACGCAGTTTTCCCACCAAGCAAAAAACCTGCACTTCGCCATTCCTCCGGGCTCACGCCATCCGGGAGAAATGAGGCGGTACGCTGCGCGAGCACCGTGTCCACCGGACGCCTGATCAGCTGCATGAGAGAAGGAGCAAAGCCGAAGCAAAGCAGCATACCTGCCAGTGCGCAAAGCGCCATGCGGATAAGAGTGTGTCTCAATTCCTCCAGATGCCCGATAAGAGGCATCTCCGCCGTTTCGTTTTCCGGATGACGCCTACGCCGCATCGCTGTGAAGAGATCTGACATGTCAACTGTAAATATCAATTCCCAGGCGAGCCAAATCCTCCTGTGAAAGAGCGCAGGGATCCGGAGCGACCCAATGCCCCGGCTCAATCTCGCGAGGAGTGAGGTCCATGCCATACGTTGCCTCCAGAAATGGGTGGTGGATACGACGACCGAAGGCGCTGCCGGGGTGCGTATCCTGCGGATCCGGAACATCCCCCGGCAGAGGGAGAGGCATTTGATCTGCCGGAACATCCACCCGGGGCACAGCAGCAAGAAGCGCCCTGGTATAACCATGCAGAGGATGACTGTACAATTGATCAGCGTCCGCCGATTCCACGATCTTCCCAAAATACATCACGGCCACGCGATCGCTCATATGCCGCACCACGGAAAGGTCATGCGAAATGAAGAGGTAGGCAAGCTGCAATTCTCTCTGCAAGTCGAGAAGAAGATTGAGAACCTGAGACTGTACCGAAACGTCCAACGCACTCACAGGTTCATCCAACACCAGTAGTTTGGGGCAGCGAGAAAGTGCACGCGCAATGCAAACGCGCTGCCTCTGTCCTCCGGAGAGTTCATGTGCAAAATGATCCGCTACACTGCTCGGCAAACCAACCTGATCAAGCAGCTCATTGACACGAGCAATCCTGTCGCGGCGACTTGTCTTGCCCTGCACCACCATAGGCTCCGCAATAAGTCGCCGCACAGTCATACGAGGATTGAGCGCCGCGGCGGGATCCTGAAACACGAGCTGAACTTCGCGGCGCACCTCGCGTAGTCGCCACTGAGGCAGATGCGTGATATCTCTACCAAGCAGAGATATCCGACCGGCAGCAGGCTCAAGTAGCCGGACGAGGCAGCGAGCCACCGTGCTCTTGCCACAGCCGCTCTCTCCCACAAGGCCGAGAGTCTCACCGGGAAAGATAGAAAATGAAACACCATCCACCGCTTTTACAGCACCCCTTTTCCCCCCAAGGACCCCCTGCTGTACCGGATAGTAAAACTGCAGCTGATCCACCTCCAAAATAGGGGCGCCGCCTGGTGTCTCTCTTGGCATGGGGTTTGAATGATAGAAAGGTGTATAGAATCAAGTGCGACGCACACGAGAACGAACGGAAAGCACCGTAGGAATACCCGCCGCACCCGCGCGAGAGCGGATGGTGTTGCGCAGATACTGAGCATAGCTATCACTCAACAAGCGCTTGTCATTCACAAAAAGCACATACGTCGGCACAGGAATTACGCTGTACTTTTCATTCAATGCGACCGTAGCGTAGTAGAGTTTCAGCGTGCTGCCCGCAGAACGACCTGACGGCGGGGGGTTGATGAGCATAGCGCGCTGCAAGAGACGGTTTAATTCCCCCGTGCCGGGAAAATCAGAACTGCTTTTCCGGAGACGCTCAATAGCGGAGAAAATGGGACTAACTCCCCGGGCTTCCCTGGCACAGGCAACGACGAAGGGTACGTTATCGAGAAAGAAAAGCTGCTCTCGCACCAGAGTTCCCAATTCGGCTCTACGTGCTTTATCCGGCGCACCTGGACAAAACAAATCGTACTTATTCATCACCACAATGCAGGGCTTCTTTTCCTCTGCGATGGTCGAAGCAATGCGGCGATCCTGGTGAGTGATACCGGCAGCGGCATCCACCACCAGCAGACACACATCTGCCCGTCGTATCGCACGCTCGCTGCGCATGGCAGAAAACACCTCCACCGAACTGTCGCGACGAGACCGCGGCCGCATCCCTGCCGTATCAATGAGTACGTAGTCCTGGTTTCCCCGGCGATAAGGAATGTCCACAGCATCACGGGTGGTACCCGCCACCTCCGACACAATCGTGCGGCGATCCTGCAGGATAGCGTTGATAAGAGAGGACTTCCCGGCATTCGGGCGACCGACCACAGCGAGGCGCACTTCCGTCCGTGGAGCAATGCTCTCCTGCTCTTCCTGGTCATGTTTTTCTGACCTCGCGGAGGTTCCCAGCGTTTTGAGCATCTCGTCCAAACGTTCAGAGAGCGTATCCAACCCACGCCCGTGAGCTGCAGAGGTGAAGAGGCACCCCTCAAACCCGAGTTCTGCAAATTCACCGAAAGAAAGCTCCTGCTTCTCTGTGTCAGCTTTGTTAAGCACCAGCAAAACAGGCGTCCGACTGCGATGGAGTCGCACCGCAATACTGCGATCGGCCTGTGTGAGTGATTCTCGGCAATCGCACACGAATAGCACGATGTCTGCCGATTCCATCGCTATATCTGCCTCGCGTTCCACCGCCGCAGCAAAATTCTCATCCGCAGCAGCTCCGATTCCCCCCGTATCCACAATCAATGCTTCATAGGCTCCGCGGGTATACGGCGCGCAGAGACGATCGCGTGTCACCCCCGGCTGGTCGTGCACAATAGCAATCTTGCGACCGACAAGACAGTTGAAGAGAGCCGACTTCCCTACATTGGGACGACCGACCAAAGCTATGGTTGGTTGTGACATAGAGTGAATTTACGGGCGTTCGGATGCACTGTGGTAGTGAGATTTCTCGCCCTTGGGCTTTGTGTAGGGAACAAGACCAATATAGCGAATGCCACCACCGGTGCTGACCATATCGACAGGGCCGCCACTTGGCACGAGAATCTTTTGCGAACGCAGATTGCCCTGCGTATCCATCACAGCATAAGTGTAATACTTGGGCGTGCTCTGGCAAAGCAGATGAAGATTTTGGGCACGGTCTAATTTGATTTTCGGCGCCATAAAGCTCAGATACTGAGCCATGGGGCAAGCGCCGATCACCTTATTTGTGTCAGAATTACGAACTTGTCCGAAAAGCACGTTCTTCCCATTCAACAAGATATTGCGAACACTCACTTTGAGGTGTTGTCCGCGTGCCTGAATTTGAAAACTTCCAACCTCTCCCCCGGAAATAATATTGATGGTGACCACATTGGAGGAATAGACGGTTTGCATATCCGGCATCCGCAGGATAGCGCGTATGCGGTATATTCCCTCTCGATTCAGATTAAAATAATCTTTTAACTCCAACCGGCACGCCCGACGCGAGCCGGGAGCAATCGTCTGATTCGGATAACGCGGCACCGCACTGGGCGCCACAGCGCCGTTGTCCCCTTGACGATTAATCTCCATATGCAGCCAGCAGCGACCCGGTGTGTTTGTAAGCGCAATGGAGGCATCCGTGTGGTTGATCATCGTCAGAACAAGCAGCACATTTTCCCCCGCCACAAAATCGCGCCGACTCGGCTCCAGTCGCACCTCAAGTTGGGCGTGCAACGGCGCTGCGCACCACAATCCCACGATGAGCAGCAGTCTGACTAGTGTTTGCTGAATGATCTTATTCATAAGCGTTGACTTGTTCGTTTATTGAGCATCAATTAGAGAAACAGTTCTGAAACCGCGCTGCGGAACTTGTTCCTGGTCATCCGTGGCGT
This sequence comes from uncultured Akkermansia sp., assembly GCA_947631275.1. Taxonomy (GTDB): domain Bacteria; phylum Verrucomicrobiota; class Verrucomicrobiia; order Verrucomicrobiales; family Akkermansiaceae; genus Akkermansia. The sequence goes on along the minus strand of CANRKR010000002.1, from coordinate 42,942 downwards.
AAATCAGGGTCTTGCCCTGAGCCGGACAGATAACGATACAACCATCATAAGGCATTTGGGACGGGGAGAATGAAGAGGTCCATTCCTCCACTTCCTTCACACCGGCAGCATGCTCGCGAGCGGTCAACACCTGATCTGCCGTAGCAAGCATCTCGCCGACATAACGCGCATAAAGAGTTGCCTCACAGTATCCAACACCCAACACTGGAGAATCCGGGGTTAGCTTCTCCCCCTCCTCAGCAAAGCTCAGCTGCTCTTCCCAATTCAGCGGCTCACGTGGGGAAAACTCCTCAGGGTCCTCAGTCAGTCCGCTTGCAAGCTGCTCACGCTCCTCAGGGCTCATCTTCTCCCATTTCTTCATGAATCGGGAATATTCTGCAATACTCACTGGTGACCGCTTCACCGCGTAAACTTGCTCCCCCTCGACATAAACACGATCCCCAACCACCGCCGGATCGGACGAGGTAAAAATATCCTCCGGAATCAATTGCGACCCGACGCCTCCTACCACAAGAACCAACAACACACATGACAGCGTCAACCGAGCGGACGCCCGGAACTCGCGCAGCCACCGCCTCAGCCGCATGCGTAAACTCGCGTGTCCGGAACCGTCAGATGACTCATCAGGAGAATGTCTGCGGGCACGCAGGGCACGCAGCGCCGATTTGAGGGAGCTCCATTCAAGGGGGCGACCGTTGTAACCGTTGCGCAACCAGTTGATGACTGTCGGCAGGCTGCTGTTTTTGAGCAACGCACGCGGAATCGCCTGCTCCAACAGATCAGCCAGAGCGGACATCTGCGCAGTCTGGAGCGCAAAAGAAGGCAGATCCGGAGAGACTGTGGAAAGAAAATTGATGCGTTTCTCTTCTATATAAATTGCATCTGCCGTCACCGGAGCAACTACCACATTCTGCTTCCTCCCTGCTTCGTACAATTCCGCGACGGCCTCCACGAGACGAAATGCGGTTTTCACCGAAAACCGCCGTTCACGCACAAGGCGAATAAACGGTTCGCCGACAGGTTGTTCTTGGATAAGGTAGATGATAGATCCACTCTGAGCAGACTCCAGCACAGGACTGACACCTGGCAGATTCACCGCCGCCCGCGCCTGCGCAGCAGCGAGGAAATAATTAGCCCTCGCTTCGTCGCACCCTGGTCGAAGGGCCTCAAGAATCACCCCACGGTCCACATAGCTCTGGTACGCGTTGTAGAGTTCTGAATATTGCCGCGAGCTGAGTCTCTCAGTCACCGTATAGAGACCAAGCTTGGATGGAAGTTGAGGAAAAATAGGCTTCATGGGAATCAATCAGAGAGGTGTCGTGTCGGGGTATTCATCGGAATAGGGCACAGCCTCCTCGGAATAAGGGGAGGATAAACCATCATCGGGAAGAAGTCCTCCAGGTCCGGAGGAGCCGCGTCGACTGTTAAGCAACTGCTCGTGAAGAATCAGCGACGACGGCACACTGATGCAATCCATCGGCTCTCCCTTGTAGTACAGTTTCGCGGTAAAGCCATAGTATTTCAAATCACCGGCTCGGGTCTCATCCATCTCATCACGAGGGGGGAGTATATAATGAACTTCCAAATTTTCTTCCCCGTCCTTCCAAGTTGGTTGCCCATTCACCCAGGAGAGTTTGGGCTCCTGCGGAGCAAAGTCCACCTTCTTGCCATTGAGAGTCACAAAAAATTGAATGGCAATGTAAATGTCATCCGGTCGCACCTCTTCACCATCGGCCAGCAAAACGGGCAAGAGAATCCGCACGTGTTCCCCCTGCTCCACATCATCCGTGTACTGCACGCGATGAGGGCCGAAAGCAAGTTTGCCGCGCATTGCAGACGGCAATTCCATGCCGTAAGTCAGACGCTTCGCAGCACGTGAAAAATACTTACCGGCTGCCTCGCGCATACGAAAGAGCCTTCCATAGTATTCCCGAGCCCTGCCCGGGTTGAGCAATTTGTCGTACGCTACTCCATAGTAGTACAAGAGCGCCGGATGTTCCGGCGCTTGTGCCGCCGCCTGTTCCAATGTCAGGACGCAGCGGCGCATATCTCCCGCGATCATAGCTGCCACTCCTTGCCGTATCAGCTGCTCTACCTTTTCATCCCCCGAACTCACGGGATTCCCGTTTTCTCCCTTCTCTGCCGACTCTTCTTCGGGCATCAATAAGGACACCGCAGCGTCCATATCCCCAGTCTCATCCGAAACGATGCTTGCAACATCACGAGGACGCAAATCAGGAGCCTCATCCGGAGAATCTTTGTTCGCTTCCGAAAAATCCTGCTGCTGCCCGGCGCTGATACCGGCAAATCCGGCGTTTTCGGACCGTTCCTGCTGCTCCGCCAGCTCGCCCGCTTCAATGGCCGCGAGTTCCATCCGAGCTGCTTCCATGGCGCGATCGTAGGAATTTTCCAGCCTGCGTACCACGCCTAAGCCGAGCAAACAGAGTTCGATTACAATCAACAGTCGAAGCATCACAACAACAAACCCGGCACTCAGCACCCCGTGCCATGCACGCACGACGAGTCCCGCCGCGCGTCGGCGCAGATGCTCGCGTGTTTGCCCTTTCCCTATCTTCTTCATCATCCCCCTACCGGGCGGATTGTACCACACAGCCCCACCACGTACAACTAAAAACGCCACTCCGCCTGGGCAATGTTCACTGCAAAATTAAATGCAACACGAATCCGGGCAGTCCTCCAACTAGTCACCACGTATGTTTCAAATCACCATCCGCACCAGTTCCGCAACCTCGCGCAAAGCGCACGAACTTCGCAATTCGTCCCCTTCCTTGACTTGATGTCTGCAGGCTGACACACTTTCCCGTGGAGTATGTCTCACTCCGGCATTGGAACGTGCGCCAAATCGTTGTATGATGTGTGGAGTATGAGACAGACACTGCATGGTATATGCATCTGTCGGAGTATCCATCTTTTTATTCGTTATGCCACAGAAACCGATGCAGAACACACCTCGCCACACGCAAAGCGATGACCCCGGCAATGGAAATCAACCCCATCCGCCAGAATCAACCGGAGGTCAACCAAACTGGGGCCTCTGGATGCTTCTCGCCGTCGTTGTGGGCGTGATCATGCTGCTCTTTGTGTACGACGGTGGTCTGGGCGGAGGAAAGAGGGAGATGAGTCTTGGCGAATTTGTAAAGCAGTACCGTTCGGGCATGGTAATCACTAATAACCCGAAAGAATACCCAATCCAAGTCATCACCAACGAAAATGGGAATTCCGGCATCATCCGCGCCGTCATGTACAAGGATAAGCCCCAGTTCGTCTACGGACGCTTCTACATGCCTTTCACCGACAGTGATGAAATCAAGGCGCTCTGTAATCGCTACGGTATCACCAACACCGTGATGGAAAGTGCGGATTCTCCTGTGCCGGAACCCGAACCGGATCAGGATCGCGTGTGGTCCACCGATCAGTTCCGTACACTCGGCGAGGAGGGAAGGATTGATATGAGCCAGGCTCCGACAGTTTACCTGCGCAGCTCCGGCAACGGTGTTATCATTGGCGGCTACCGCAAAGATCCGCAAACAAAGGTGAATCGACGCCAGGTGGTTGAGCTCACGGTTCCCTTCAGCGGAAAATACCAGGGCGAGCAAATCCGCGATCTGCTTGGAAGTCATGCAGAGTATAAATCGGAGAGCAACACGCTGCAGGTTATTCTGATCAACTGTCTGCCTATCGTGCTGATTCTCCTGTTTTTCATCCTCCTCTTTCGAGTGCAGGGGAATGGTCCCGGCAGCGCAATGAAGTTTGCAAGAAGCCGTGCCAGACTGCTGGATCCGAATAAAAATCGCATCACCTTCAAGGATGTCGCAGGTATCCCCGAGGCAAAAGAAGAGGTGTGGGAACTCGTGGAATACCTGCGCAAACCGGAAAAATTCCGCGCATTGGGAGGTAATATTCCAAAAGGGATTCTCATGGTAGGTCCCCCGGGAACCGGCAAGACTCTGCTGGCAAAAGCCATTGCCGGTGAAGCAAGCGTACCCTTCTATACCATCTCCGGATCAGACTTCATGGAAATGTTCGTAGGTGTCGGAGCAAGCCGCGTGCGTGATATGTTTGCTGAAGCAAAGAAACATACTCCCTGCCTGATCTTCATTGATGAGATTGACGCTGTGGGCCGCCACAGAGGGCACGGCGTTGGCGGAGGTCACGATGAACGTGAACAAACGCTGAATGCCCTGTTGGTGGAGATGGATGGCTTCACAGACAATGAGAACATTATCGTCATCGCTGCGACGAATCGCGAGGATGTGTTGGATCCGGCTCTGATGCGTCCGGGACGTTTTGATAGACGCGTGATGGTCAATCTTCCGGATGCCGCTGGGCGAGAGCAAATTCTGCGCGTGCACGCCCGCAAGATTAAGCTTGCCGAAGGGGTGCAACTCGGTTCCATCGCCCGCGCAACCACAGGTTTCTCCGGAGCCGAGCTTGCCAACCTCGTCAATGAAGCCGCCCTCATTGCCGTGCGGCGTGGTCACGCCGCCGTACAACAGGACGACATGGAAGAAGCGAGGGAGAAAGTGCGCTGGGGTAAGGAACGGAGATCTTTGGAACTGACAGATCGCGAAAAGTGGATGACTGCGGTACACGAGGCCGGTCATGCCATCTGCCTTCTCAAGACGGAACTGGCAAAGACTCTTCCTTTGCACAAAGTCACCATCATCCCGCGAGGGCCTGCGCTTGGGGTAACCATGATGCTGCCAGATGAAGACAAGCACAGCGAATACAAAAACGAACTGCTCGATTACATCGTGATGGCAATGGGTGGTCGGTGCGCGGAGGAAGTAATGATGGGCGATGTCTCCGGCGGGGCTCGCGGCGACATCAGCCAGGCGACATCGATTGCTCGGAAAATGGTGTGCGTATACGGCATGAGCGAGCGACTGGGTCCCGTAGAATATAGTTCCGGACACGACGAAGTGTTCCTCGCACGCGATTTCGCTCAAAGCGTGCGCAATTACTCCGAACGAACCGCTCAGCTGATTGATGAGGAGGTGCAACGCATCGTCGAGGAAAACTACCGCCGCGCCAAGAACATTCTCACTGAGAACAAGGATCGTCTGAAACTCATCGCTGAAAACCTCATCACTTACGAAACCTTGAGCGGTGAAAATGTTCGTGAGCTCCTAGAAACGGGGAAGATGACTAACCCTCCGCTCCAGGAGCTGCCTCCGGATTTACCTCTGGCAAGTGATACCCCAACGGATTTGCAAACCTCCGATGATTTGCCGCCCGTGCCCGGTAATGATGAATCACCCTCTTCCACCACAGATCAAGCATGAAAAAGAATCCAAGCAGGGTTCTGGCAGAAACTTGTGCCGCAGCAGCTGAAGATGCCAAAGCCTCAGATATTGAAACCTTTGATCTGAGCGGAAAGTCCGACCTCACGAATTTCGCTGTGGTCTGCACGGCTGGGTCGGTGCCGCACCTGCGCTCTATCCTACGCAAAATTGACGAACAGGTAGAGGAAAAGCTCGACCTGCATCCCGTCTATGCCGAGCGCACTCCTCAAGCTCTATGGGCTGTTCTGGATTACGTTGATGTGATGGTGCACGTGATGACTGCAGAGATGCGGGAATACTACAAACTTGAGGAAATCTGGAAACGCTGAAGATACAATACAATAGGGGGACGAAGGCAAGGAGCACAGCACTGCACTTCAGAGCGGGTGTGAATGCGCCCATAATGTCGAACTCGCAGATCTATGCAAACGTCGGCGGTGAGCTGCCCAAACATGCCGACGCGTGGGATGCGACTCTGAGATTCCGCATAGGCTCCTGATGTTAGCAAGCAACAAACTTCCTCGGGTAGCTCTTCAATCAGGAAACGCAACAACACTCACCTCGACTCCACGGAGGACAGCATGCCGTCCGTCATTACCTCATGCAGCAGCGAACGAATGTTCAAAAGTCCGTGGTTTGAGTTTGCCGGTTCAGGCGTGCAGAGCGGCAAGCCAGGCCTGGTAGGCAATCGCCAGACGCAGCAGAAAGGCAAAAAGCATTCCCCAAGTGATGGCAAATGTAGCCTTACCCCTCGAAGTGAGTTTACGGCTGCGCACCATCAGAAAAAACACCGCCGCCTGAATCAAAGCCGAGCAGCAGAGAGCCCCAGCGACTGGGAAATTCACAAACGATAACGGCAACGCCAATGGCCACAGAAAGCCTATGGCACACGCCCACAGATTATGGTCGTTCCCAAGCCATATTACCACAGCCGAAGGCAGCATGACACAAAGAAAGAGCGTCAAACGCGCCAATTTGCTGTATCGTAATTCCTGTGGAGGGATGTACACGAGGAGCATCATGCCGCAAACCCCACGCACTGTCAACGCTGTTTTTTACCCATCACCGCTCTTTCCTGATTGAAAGATTCACCATGTCAATCTTCCGACTATGCACGGATTACAAGCCCTCAGGCGACCAGGAGCAGGCTATCGGCAAGCTTCTGAAGTCCCTGCGCGCAGGAAACCGCCATCAGTGTCTGCTTGGCGTCACAGGCAGCGGCAAGACCTTCACCATGGCGAATATTATCGCAGCGCAGGACAGACCGGTGCTCGTGCTCTCGCACAACAAGACACTCGCGGCACAGCTCTACTCTGAGCTCAAGGGCTTCTTCCCCAACAACGCAGTGGAATACTTCGTTTCCTATTTCGACTACTACCAACCGGAAGCCTACATCGCCAGCACGGACACTTACATCGAAAAGGATAGCGCCATCAATGAGGAAATCGACCGCCTGTGTTTGAATGCGATGCGTTCCCTGTTGCTGCGGCGGGACGTAATTGTGGTAGCGAGTGTATCGTGCATCTACGGACTGGGCTCGCCGGAGGACTACCGGGAGCTTACGCTTTCCCTGCACAAAGGGCAGGAAATCGACCGCGACGTCCTACTGAGCGAATTGACCAACCTGCTCTACGAGCGAAGCGACTACGATTTTCGCCGCGGCACCTTCCGCGTGCGCGGGGATGTGGTGGATATTTATCCCGGACAAAGCGACGGCGAGGCAATTCGTGTTGAATTCTTTGGCGACGAGATTGATCGCATCACCCTGATGGATGCCGCCACCGGACGCGCACAGGAAGAGATGGACGGCTATATCTTTTTCCCCATTAAGCAATACGTCTCTGCTCCGGAACGGCGACATGCCGCCATGCAGAGCATTCGCGCCGAACTCGCCGAACGCGTCCGTTGGTTGGAGCAAAACAACAAACTCATTGAAGCCCAGCGCCTCAAGATGCGCACGGATTACGATCTGGAACTCATCCATGAAATTGGCTACTGCAAGGGAATTGAAAATTACTCGCGCCACCTGGCCGGCAGGGCTCCGGGCAGCACACCCTCCACTCTGCAAGATTATTTCCCGAAAGACCACCTCACCATCATCGACGAATCTCACGCCACTGTCCCGCAAATCGGCGGCATGTACGAAGGTGATCGTTCCCGCAAGCAGGTGCTTATTGATCACGGGTTTCGCCTGCCCTCCGCGCTGGACAATCGTCCGCTGCGTTTTGATGAATTCATGCAGCGTCAGCAGCAGCTCATCTACATGAGCGCCACACCCGGTCCCTTCGAATACGTGAACTGCGTCCCCGGCAACAACACCTACATCCCCGTACTGAAAGCCACTCGCGGCAACACGCATGCACGCAGTGAAAAAGCCAGTCGTGCCATCACTCACGCACCGGAGGGTTTCCATGGTGTGTTCTTTCACAAGCTCTCCGAGCTGCGCCACGCCCCGAATCCCTCCTCGACACCGGTGGATCAATTTGATCCTTTGCGCCTCGGCACGCCTCTTATTGTTGAGCAACTCATCCGGCCCACCGGTCTGCCGGAACCGAAAATCACCTTGTATCCTCTGGATGGACAAATCGATAAAACAATCGAACTTTGCCACCAACGTACGGAGTCCGGTGAACGCGTACTGATTACTACCCTCACCAAACGCACTGCCGAAGATCTCACAGATTACCTCCGACGCGTCGGGCTGCGTGTTGAGTATATCCATGCGGACGTGGATGCTATCCAACGCGTGGAAATTTTGCGCCGCCTGCGCAGTGGAAAGGTGGATATCCTCGTGGGCATTAATCTACTGCGCGAGGGACTGGATCTGCCAGAGGTATCGCTCGTGTGCATCCTGGACGCGGACAAAGAGGGCTTCCTTCGCAACGAAACGAGTCTTGTGCAGACAGCCGGGCGAGCCGCACGCCATGTGCACGGCGAATGTGTGCTCTTCTGCGATGTGGTTACTGATTCCATTCGCAATCTCATCGATGAAAGCGACCGTCGCCGCAAAATTCAGCTTGCCTTCAACCGTGAGCACGGCATCACCCCGCACAGCGTGGAACGCCGCGACCAATCCGCCCTGCGCCTCTATACCCCGGATGAGGAGAAGGAAGGCGACCTCATGGCTGCCGAGCCCGAAGAATCCGTCGAATTCGCGATCTCCCGCCTCGAAAAGGAAATGCGCGATGCTGCTGCTCATCTTGACTTCGAAGTTGCCGCTGTGCTGCGCGACAAGATCCGTGCCCTCCGTGGGAAAACGTCTTAATGCATGCAAAGATCTTTCCCTTCTGGTCAATGCCTACCATTTCGCTCTCTATCCTCGCCGGATCTTCGCAAACCCGTAAGCCAGCGCACTAACTTCTCATTGCTTGTTTCTCACTTGCAAACGCGGTCATCCTAAGCGACGATACGAATGCCATAGCGGGAAGCGAGACGAGTTTCGCCCGGAGAAAGAGGACGCGCAGAGGCGAGGACCATGGGGCGCGGAGGAGAACTGCAGCGACCAAGGAGAAGATGGCAGAGCCAATTGACAAAGCGCAGGAAGCGGATGCGCCTCATGTACGCGCGGGCACGGCGGAGGCATTTGGGAAGACCTGCGGCGTCCTCCACGGCGATCACAACGCCTTCGCACACGACCGCGGACGATCCGATACCGAGAGAGTCCAAAGCACGAGCAAGTGCGGCGGCATGGGCCGCGTCATCTGCCACAGGGGCAGAAAAAGTCGGCGCGAAGGAAGAAGCCTCCATTTCCGGCACATGCATGGCGATGAGAGAAATACCCGCTTCCTTACAGAGGCGAACCACCTCCTCCCGGCGGAGTAGAATCGTGCGGTCCGCCTCAATGACAATTTGCTTCACAGAGGCTCGAATACAATGCCGAATTGTGGCAGGGCCAATGCAGGGAACATCAAAGCGCATATCGTGAGCACGCTTGGTAACCTTGCAGAGCATAGCGGGGTTATCAGGCGAAGCGCCGGCATTCTGCAAACATTCATTCGTCCCCTTGAATCCTTCCACGCAGAGCACGCAATCCGAGTTCAGGATAAGACTCTGACCGATATCGAGATCGGCAATGCCGCGGGCGAGAAGCATCCCTTTTTTTGCCAGAGCCATGAGCGGTGAAGAAAGTTCAGGGCCGGCGAGGTGACCGGCAGCGGAGATATGCTCCCCCAGGAATGAGACCGAGGGCAGAGTCTGCCACCCTTGCTCTTTCGCGTAGCGACACACCGCTCCGAAAATTGTATGGGCATTGCGGCGATCAAGAGAGGAAAGAATGCGACGCGCTGTTGAATCCGGCCAGAGGGTGTAAATGCAAGAGGGACGAATCTGCCCCTCAAGCATGATGTGGGTAACGCCGTGCGCACGGAAAAAAGCGGCAGGAGCATCAACGGCACCGACGCGGAAGCGACGAAAAGCGTCGCAGAGAGGCGGCAAATCATCTCCAGCTGCGCCGCGAAATCCGGCGCACACAACGCGCACCCCGGCAGCTCGTGCACTCTGCAACACAAGCCGAGGCAAGTCCCCTGCCCCGGCAAGCAAGCCGAGCGTGTGTCGCTTCGGATCAAAGTTTGGCGGCAGAGAAGACATTGTACGAAGGGGAGGAAGGAGACCTCACAACAACTCGGGATGCTCAAGGAACCAGGCAATGCGCTGCATGAGGCGTCCGATATCTCCGCCATCCACCACGCGGTGGTCGAAGGACGCACTGATGTTGGCCTGCTCCACGGGAATAAAGCACTGTACTTCATCGCTCCAGACGGGCACCTTCTGCATGGCTCCGACCCCGAGAATAAGACTCTCGCTAGGCAGTGGCATGGGCGCGGCAAAGGTGAGGCCGAAGCCTCCGAAATTGGTCACCGTTGCGATGCCGCCGCCCTTGTACACATCATCGAGCTTGCGACTCCGTGCCTGCGCCACCACCTTGTTAAACTCGTCAATCTGCGCATTGAGAGTGGATTGATCCACACTGCGCATCACCGGCACAAGCACACCATCTTCCACCTGCACCGCCACACCGATATCAATCTTTTTGGGCGTCAGGATGCGACCACCCACCATGTACCCGGCACACTCCGGTACCTCTGCCAGAGCGAGGGCCAGAGCGCGCACAAAATAGAGCGTAAAGCCCGGACGACGCGGATGCTGCTTGCGGTGCAGAATAATGGGAGCCATGTAGACGGGGCGCCCGGCGCTGGCAATGGGACGCCGCCACGTGCGCTGCATACTGTCCGCCACACTGCGGCGCATGGGACTCGCGTTGCGTGAAGGCCAACCATCCACGTATTTCAAAAATTTTTCAAAATCCTCAATTGTGATGCGACCGCCAGCGCCAGTGCCGACAATGTAAGCCATATCCGCCTCAGTGATGCCGAGTTCATCCATGCGTGCGCGGAGTCGAGGCGAAAGATAATGCGCACCGCGCACGCCGAGAGGCACGGGGAGTCCGCCCGGTCGCCCTTCCACGCGATGCTGAGAGAAATCGGATTCAATGAACTCTCCCTCCGCACGGAAATGAGCGCCTGCATCCGCTGCAACGGGAGCAGTTCTTTCCTCGGCCGCGGAGAGCTCTTGTGCTCCCGAACGCTCGACTTCCTCCACCGTTGCCTCCACCACACCCATCACAGCACCGACAGGAACCATTTCGCCCTCAGTGACGCGCAGCTCGGTGACGCATCCACCGCACTGCGTGGTGACCTCCATGACGGCCTTATTCGTCTCCACCTCCATGACCGCCTGATCCGCCTCGACTTCATCCCCGGGTCGCACGAGGATATGCATGATGGTCGCTTCGCTGATGGACTCACCCAGCTGGGGCATGAGAATAGGAACTTGCGGCATGTCGTTTGAAAATGTTAGAGAGAAATGAGATAACGGGTAGCTTGGGCAATCGTGGCGGCAGATGGACGATGCGCCTTCCAGAGCTCAGGATGGTAAGGAATCGGGGACTCCTTGCTTGTGAGCCGCAACGGCGGCGCATCTAGCAGGTGAAGTCCCTCCGCCGCAACGCACGCGACAACCTCTGCCGCAACGCCGCCCCATGGAAAATCCTCACTCACCACCAGCAAACGTCCCGTACGCGCCACGGAAGCAAGCATCGTGTCAGTGTCCAACGGCTTCACACTGCGCAGATCAACTACCTCCGGCTCGTACCCACTCTGCGCCGCAAGAAGTTGCGCGGCCTCAAGAGCCTCTGGTACCATGGCGGAAAAGGCGACGATGGTTGCGTGTTTACCCTCGCGGGCAATGCGAGCACGCCCGACGGGGAGGGGATCGGGGTTTATGAAAGATTCAGCCTTCACCCGGCGGTACAAGTATTTATGTTCCATAAACACCACGGGATCGGGTATTTGCACGGCTTGCTTGAGCATATCATAAGCATCCCCGACCGTGGCGGGAGTGAGCACATGTAGTCCAGGATAATGAGCAAAGAGCGCTTCCACGGATTGACTGTGGAACGGACCGCCGCCGGGCGTGCCGCCACAGGGCATACGCAGAGTAATATTCACCGGCACGCCGGTGCGAAAATAATGAGCGCCAGCATTATTGCCTGTCTGGTTCAGTGCGAGGGTGCCAAAATCAGCAAACTGCATTTCGACAATGGGGTGCATCCCACCGAGTGCCGCACCGATGCTCACCCCGAGGATAGCATCCTCGCTGATGGGCGAGTTCATGACGCGTCCCGGATATCTCTCCGCCAACCCCTTCGTCGCCTTGAACGCACCCCCGAAGGAGCCGGCAATATCTTCGCCGTAGAGGAAAACGCGTTCATCTTCTGCCAGCAGATCCTCCATCGCGCGGTGGATGGCGTCTATGTAGGTCACATTCATGCTTTCTGTGGATCCCAACTCGTTGCTCTCCAATCCATCATCCGAGGCTCAGGGGGAGCTTCCCTCTGTGCTTGAGCGATGGCGCGCTGCACGACTTCACGCGCCACCGCATCCATTTCATCAGCTTCCGACGCACCCAACCAGCCTCTCTCCAAAAGCTGGCGCCGAGCCACATCAAGAGGATCCTTCCGGGCGTACGCTTCCTTCAATTCAGTGGGAATGTAGGAAGAATCATCGTGCTCGCCGTGACCGCACATCCGCAGTGTGGTTGCCACCATCCATTGTGGTCCTTCACCATCCCGCGCCGCCTGCACCGCCTGCTGCATGACGGAGAGGGTCTGCAGAAAATCCGTACCATCGCAGGAATGAGTTCGCATACCATAGCCTCGACCGCGATCCACGAGATCCGCGCAGGCAAACTCCTCGCTGTTCGGAGTGGAATAAGCGTACCGGTTGTTCGTGATCACCACCACCACCGGCAATTTCTCCACCGCAATGAGGTTGCACGCCTCGTGCGCGGCCCCCACAGAGGTGGTACCATCCCCGATGCAGGCCACTCCGACGTCGCCGGATTCCCCACGCAGCCGCTTCGCCAACATCATGCCCGCCACAACAGAAAGCATCGCGCCAAGATGCGACACCGGCGCCGGATTCCCCTGTGTCGGCCGCCCCCAGTGCACATTGCCATCCTTGCCGCCCATGCAACCGAGAACCGAGCCAAAATAGCTGCGAGCAGCCTCCAGCAAAGCATCTTCGCTCCAGACGCACCGCCCTGCCATCTCCCGGATAAAGGGATTGTACACATCGTGTCCCTTCTTCAGAAAAACGGCAGACGCCGCCGCCACTGCCTCGTGTCCGCGCCCCAGAAAGACACCGCCAAAAACCTTACCCGCCTTGTAGAGTGAGGAAAGCTTCGTATCGAACGCACGCGCCAAGCACATGCCACGGTAGGCGCGCACCGCCACCTGGTCAAGCCCTATCACGCCGTTCATTATATTCCGCACTCGTCCGAGAAGCAAGCGCAAAGGAGAAGGCAGAAACGCAAAGCACTTACTCCTTCGTTGGAACAACGAGTGCGCGCGCCGTACGGGTGCCTTCCGCAACTGTGGAGACGGAGTACACGCACTCCACACTGCTGGCGAGGCGCTCCATCAGAGCAGCAAGAGATGCGGAGCGCTTAATTGAACAGAGAGGCGGAAACACGTTCCCTCCCTTCAAGGCCTCTGCCAAACGCGGGATGTGGAGAAAAGAGACCGCTCCGCAGAAGGGCACATCCCCGGTAGCGGAGGCAAGTACGTGGGCGTTGAGACCTCTATCGTTGCCCATCACGAAATACCGGTTGTTCAATGCCACGCTGGGGAGAATCTTCGCGTGTTCAGGGGAAAGCGCGGAGGCGTACGCCACGGAACCATTGCTAAGATCCTGCTCTGAAACCGGCAGAAGACGCACGATACCGGAAGGGAGACCGAGTTTTTCAACAGACTGACTGAAAGCGGATAGGATCTCTTTCCATCCGCTACCCAAAGCGGCACGATCTCGCACGGCGGCTCCAAGCGCCCATGCACACACAGACTTCCCACCGTCTTCATCGACAACGCGGCTGATGAGTGCCGAAAAGGGAGAAGCCAATCCATCGCTGATTCGCCCAAAAGCCTTGCCGATCATTGCAATCTGATCTTTCAGCAAATCAGCATAACGAATGTAGGCGAAGGAAGCGCCTCGTTCCTCCTCGCGCAACGTCAACTCCACACCGCGCGCAATATCCAGCAACGCCGCCTGAAGATCCGGAAAGAAGGAATCCTTCTCCGGTGTATGGGGGGCTTCGAAAGCAGTGCTTTCCAGGTAAAACATCGTTCCCTGCGCGGCTGCCTGGTGCGCGAGATGCATTTTCCCGGGAAGGAAACGCATACCCCCGGCGTCGCCAGTCGTTTCAATCATGACACCGTTCAAGTCGTGCCAGCACTGCATGGTGAGCGGGGTGTACGGTTCATCAAAGAGATTCGGCAATGTGGAGATCCATGCGAGTTGCTCCGCCGCTTTGTTGAGTGTCGCCTGCTGCGCCGGCGCTTTTTCGCCGATGAGCCGCAGGGCATTCACGCAGGCTTGCATAAGTGGAACGTTGTCACCTCCCAAAGCATCGCGAAGCGCCCTCTGGAATGGCGCACTCACCCATGCTGTCGCTATAAGCGAATCCACGTGAACATCCGCACCGTTCAACCGCGGCGAGTGGAGCATGGAATACTCGGCTGTCGGAGGCAACACGATGTCGGACAGACGGCAGCAGGCAATCATCATCGCATCGCTTCCGCGGTTGCGCGTGAGCAGATACAGCTCTCTGTGCGACAGGGCCCGTCGCACGTCGCCCGGTGGCAAGGAGCCCATCACTTGTTCCACGGCGGTGAGCCAGCTCATCCGTACACCAGCGTAGCCGCAGTGTTCCACAAATTGCACATCCGGATTTTCCTGCGCCATGCGGCGAAACATGTCAATAACCTGGCGGTGCATCGCGGCGAAATCCTGCTCACGCCCCTCCCTGGCGGTAATGGCGTAATATATCGGCGGCAGAGATAATCTCTCCAAAGCGCTGAGAAGGCTCTTTCCCTCCAATCGTCGCTGCTCCTCGAACGCCCGGCGGATGCAGGGCACGTGCTCTGTCCTGGCCTTGGCACACCAGGCATTTTCGCAACCGCTCATCGATTTCAGCATCCCCGCCTGACGCAGGAAGGGCAAAGCCTCCCGAAGAGCGAGACTCCCTCCTTCCCCTACCACCAGTGCAGCCGAGGAAGTGCTATCGAGCTTCCTGGCGAGATCCGGGTCGACAGGCTTCCCAAGCACCTGCATCAGCCACGCGATGATGGATCCTGGACACGCCTCCGCCAGCACGGCATCACCCTCCGGCGGCAGAAAAGCCAATGCCGGAAGGACGGCAGCTCTCTTCTCCGGCTGCATGGTCACAGCGGAAGCCGGCGCGGCAAGCTGCCTGAATAAATCCTGTGACGCGGGGAGAGCCTGGACCCAAGCTGCAGCGCCCGACAGCAGCGCTATGCACATCATCATTCGTTGCTTCATCATTTCTTTCATCACCCAATCATACACACCCACACTCCCCTCACGCAAGAGAATATAGAAAAGCGCTCCGGAGCCCTCCTCCGAAGCGCTTTTCCTCCGATTCAAAAACTCAATGATTCACGCCTCAGCGTAAGCCTTGATAGCCGCCGCAATGCGGGCAGAAACAGTTTCCGGCTCCCCCTCCTCGACCACGTCGATCTGCACCACCTTGCCCTGTGCGCGGTAGTGCTCCACTACGGGAAGGGTGAGCGTTTCATAATCCTTGCGCCGTTTGGCAAATGCCTCCGGGTTGTCGTCGGTGCGCACGATCATCGGCGTGCCACACTTTGGGCAGAGTTCCTCGCCATTCCGCGTGGTCTCACCGCACTTCGGACAGGCCTTACGACGCAGCATGCGCGCCTCGATGAGTTCTGGTAGCACATTCAAGTACACCACGATATCCACCGCAAGCCCAAGCCGGGCAAGGTTCGCATCCAGTGTCTGCGCCTGAGAAACGGTACGCGGATAGCCATCCAGCAGGCAGCCGCAGTCGCGATTGCTGCCAAGCCACTGCGTGACAATTCCATTCACCACCTCATCCGGCACAAACTGGGCGGCGTCCATGTATTTCTTTGCTTCCAGACCCAGCTCACTACCGGCTGCCACCTCGGCACGTAAGAGAGCCCCGGTACTCAGCGGCTTGAGGTTATAAGTCTGTGAGAGAAACGAGGACTGCGTGCCTTTCCCGGACGCCGGAGCCCCCACCAGAACAAATCGTTTCAAAGTCTTCATAGATCAATGTTGCGCCACCGCGGCGCGTTTCTCATTATGCCCTGCGCCACGACCGTTTGCAAGCCGGAATTTCGAGGCTTGCTTCTTTGTTGCTCATGCGCTACCATGGCGGCAATCAGTTATGTCGAGCACATTCGGAGTTTTGTTCAGAATCAGCACCTGGGGCGAGTCCCACGGTGCAGGGGTTGGTGTGGTCATCGACGGATGTCCGCCGCGTATACCGTTGAATTGCTTGAAAATTCAGTCGGAACTGGATCGGCGACGCCCCGGACAGAGCGATCTCACAACCCCACGAAAGGAGACGGATAAGGTTGAAATCCTCAGCGGCGTCTCAGAGGAAGGACTCACGCTTGGCACGCCCATTGCTCTGCTCGTGCGTAATGGTGATGCTCGCAGCAGTGCATATGACGAGATGCGACATACCTACCGTCCCTCACACGCGGACTACACCTACGACGCCAAATACGGCATCCGTGCCTGGGCAGGCGGCGGGAGAGCCAGTGCGAGGGAAACGATCGGACGCGTGGCGGCGGGAGCCGTAGCGAAAGCCATGTTGCACGTTTTTGCTCCGGAAATTGATGTGCTGGCATGGGTATCTCAAGTGGGAACTATTTGCTCTGAAATCTCTCCCGATGAGGTGACTCATGAACAAATCGAGGCAAACCCTGTACGGACTTCCGATGCCTCTACCGCTGGAAAAATGCAGCAAGCCATCCTTTCTGCCCGCAGCAAAGGTGACTCACTTGGTGGCTGTATCAACTGCATCATTCGCCATTGTCCGGCAGGACTCGGGGATCCTGTCTTCGATAAGCTGGATGCCACGCTGGCGCACGCCATGCTGAGCATTCCTGCTTGCAAGGGATTTGAGGTAGGCAGCGGGTTTGCGGCTGCATCCCTCACCGGCTCGCAACACAACGACCCTTTTTTCATGGAGGGTGACTGCGTGCGTACGCGCACCAACTTCTCTGGAGGGATCCAGGGCGGCATCTCAAACGGCGAGGACATCTGCCTCTGCCTCGCTTTTAAACCTACCGCCACCATCATGCTGCCCCAGGAGACGATCACGGATAGCCATGAACCCGCGACACTGCGCGGCAAGGGGCGTCACGACCCCTGCGTGCTTCCACGTGCAGTCCCGATCGTGGAAGCTATGGCATGGCTTGTGCTGGCTGACCATTTCTTGCGCCAGCGCGCCATCTCTCACTGATGATCCGAATACTTCTATTTGGGAATATAGGGTCCTCTTTCGGACGTTGTAACTCACGTCATCCGCACCTCGATCTAAAGAACCTTTCCCGAATGACGCCAAAAATTTTGTTTGACGTAACTCAAAGGCTATGCGTTAGCTACCAGATATTGAGACAAATAAATTGACATTTCTTATGTCCCACTTTTTTCTTTTTTTTCATATGAGTGCAATCGCCGTAACTTATTTATGGCTTGACTTTGCCTCCGTCTAACCTCACAATAGGCGCCGTTTATGGACTACAAAGAAATATCCCGTACACTCAAACAACACCGCATCCCCCGAACAGCATTGGCTGAGCGGGTTGGAGTTTGCAAAGGAACCGTTGCCCAGTGGCTCTGTGGCCGCCGCCCGATCCCCGTACGCAAGCTGGCGATTATCGAGGATATGCTCCGCAACGAATCCCATCCGGATTATAACACCATTTCTGCTTTCGCTGTACGTTTAAGCGGCAGGGAAGCACGGCGTGTCACTGACCGCTGGAACGTGCGCCCCACGCCCGTAGCTATGGAGCGGTTGATTCGCCGCCTTCTGCTGGAGGAGACTTCCCAGGCGCATACCGCGGCTGGCGCTTCTCCAAACAAAGCGTAAAAAGGGATCGCTCCTTGTCTCTCCCAAAGCTCTGCACTCCTCCCCTGCGCAGGAGCAGTTTTGTGGTGTGTGTTTGGAGCCCATAATTGTCCCCCTCGTTTGGCGTGGGTCGGTGGGGGTGTCGCGGTGGCGCAGTAGTCGCGAAGATCCGTGAACCGACCTGTGTTTTCGTGATGGGCGGCATCCCTCATGGACAGGTGCCCGTGTTCAGGGTCGGGGTCACTTGCGGTGCGTTTTCGTGATCTGTCAACGAGTTGCTTTCTGTTGTCACCGTCCCATAAAAATAACACGAAGGGCCTAGGATTTCCCTCCACCATTCACACCTCATAGGGGGGGCAATGCCTCTTTCACAGCCCGCACCTTTCTGAGCGATCATAAGAAAGGTGCACCGAGATGCCTCGGTGCACCCATACAGGATCACAAAACGAGAGAACTAATTTAGATCTTGCCGAAGAGTGTCTTGCCCTCAGAGAGGAGATCCGACGTCGCAACCTTCAAGCGGTCACAGATCCCCTGTTCACCCTTCTTGAGATAGGATCGAGGATCATACACTTTCTTGTTGCCTACTTCACCATCCACCTTCAGCATGCCGTCAATATTCTGGCACATATGCAGGACGATGGGTTTGGAGAAGGCGTACTGGGTGTCCGTATCGATATTCATCTTCACCACACCGTAGGAGATGGCTTCGCGGATGTCGCAAAGATCGGAACCTGATCCGCCGTGGAAAACAAGGCGCATATCCGTGCCGTGCTTGTCCATGACTGCTTTCTGACCGTCACGAAGAATCTTGGGCTCCAATTTTACGGCGCCCGGTTTGTAAACGCCGTGCACGTTGCCGAAAGTGGCAGCGAGCATGAACTCACCCAAACCATTGAGCGTTTCATAGGTGAGAAGCATATCTTCCGGGGATGTGTAAAGTTTGGCAGCGTGCTGACCACTGTTGTCAACGCCATCCTCCTCCCCACCGACCACACCAATCTCAATCTCAAGCACGATGCCAACCTCTGCGCACTCCTTAAGCATCTGCTTGGATATCTCCAGATTCTGAGCCATAGGCAGCGCCGAGGCATCCAGCATGTGCGAATTGAAAAGAGGCCCCTTGCCTTCCGCAATGCGTTTCTTGGATTCAGCAATAAGCGGGCGAAGGAAACTGTCAATCTTATCGGCCTGACAGTGATCCGTGTGCAACGCAACGAGCACATCGTACTTCTCAGCAAGACGATGGACAGCTTCAGCCAGAACGATCGCGCCGGTAGCAGAATCTTTTACGGCCGTGCCGGAGGCAAACTGCCCGCCACCCAGTGAAATCTGAATAATTCCATCGGACTTTGCTTCGGCGAAAGCTTTCAGCGCGCCATTGATGACCTCAATCGTAGTGACATTCACAGCCGGATAGGCATAGCCCTCTTTCTTGGCCGTGTTCAGCATCTTGATATACTGTTCTTGGGTTGGTACAGGCATTGTATGATTTTTTGGTTAAAGTTTCGCCACAGTCGGGCGAGGAGCCCCACACCGGGCAGGGGGGATGGTACCATGCACCGCGGCACAAAGCAAGCGAAAATCCCTTTTCCTGTTTCCTTTTGGGAAGAAAAAGCAAAAGATTTCTGCACGGGAAAAGAAAAACCTTGACAGAGGCCTCATAATGGGCTACCCTGCGTCGTCGTTTCGGAAAACGATAAGAGAAAACATTCAAAGAATATGCGTTCCGTTATAGTACGAAAAGGAGAGCCGATTGACCGCGCTCTCAAGCGCCTTAAGACGAAGCTTGATACCGAAGGGATTCTTGAGGAAATGCGCCGTCGACGAGCATTCGAAAGCCCTATGGATGAGAAGCGCCGCAAGGCTCGCTCAGCGAGCAAACGCAATAAGGTGAAATGGCGTTTCACTAATAAGGAGGAGATTCCGGCAGCAGCGGTGACCCCGGGCGAGGAGTAAGTAATTCCTCATTTCTCTCAGCGTTCACTTCGTGAGTGCTGAATCGCGCGGCTTTCTCCATAGGGTGAAAGCCGTCTTTGTGTTATGAAGCGACGCGGGAGGAGAGTAAAAGCTTTACACTTGCAGGAGGTTAGAATTCGTGCTAGCATGCGAGAAAGGGGAATATGATGGACAGGATAGCGATTATCAGCGACATTCACGCTAACTATCACGCACTGTGTGCCGTGATAGAGGATGTCCGAGCCATGCAATGCAGTGAGCTGGTGTGTCTGGGAGACGTGGTGGGGTACAATGCGTTTCCTGTTCAGTGTCTCGATTACATCCGTCAATTAGATTGTCCTGTCGTTCGCGGAAACCATGACGAAGAGGTTGTGCTTCCCAGTCAGGCAAAGATGAATCCTGTCGCGCGTCAAGCAATGGATTGGACTCGTTCTCAGCTCAGTGGCGACCGTCGCGATTGGCTTGCTCGTTTGCAATACCAGCGCATTGTACGCACAAGTTCCGGCCATAACATCAGTATCGTTCATTCCTCGCTTGATCACCCGAAAAATTGGAACTATATCATCAATACAAACGATGCTGCCTCGAACTTCCAACGTCAGTTTTGTCCGCTTTGCTTTCACGGACACACGCATGTACCAAAGGTGTTCATACACGACGGGCGGCATACTATCGAGGATTTTGAACGCCAACAAGAAATTCTCGCGCAGGGGTACACAGAGATTCGCCCGCAGCTGGGAATGAAGTACTTTATCAACGTCGGTTCTGTGGGACAACCACGCGATGGCGACCCTCGCGCTTGCTATGGAATTTATGACACGGCTCTCAACCTGGTTATCATCAAACGCGTACCCTATGATGTTCCGGCAGCGCAGCAGGCTGTACAAGATGCCGGGTTGCCGCAGTATCTTGCAGATCGCCTTGGCAGCGGCACTTGATTGTCTTCACTCCTCCTCCGGCCGGAAAACCACGCCTCAAGTAATCTAATCTGAGCACAAAAGGAGCCGAAACATGAAGGCCATGCTTAAAAGGATGCTGCTCTTACTGCTCTGTCTGGCAGGAGGTACTTTGCTGGCTCTCCGCCTCATTCCGGGGGAATTGGAGCAAATGCGCTGGGAAATTGCCGGTATGCCGGAAAGTTACCCACTGGAACAGAAATTCCGTCCGATTCTCCTTCTGCTGCTCTGCTACATTCCTTTTTTGGCGGCGCTCCCCTACACGCTGATGGATACGATGGATCGCTACGTGAGCCGCTGCTATGTCAGCTACTTTTTTTTGTGCACGGCCATCCTGCTGCTCATTTACCTGCTGGCAGACTTCACCGACAACATGGAGCGCTTTCGCACAAGGTTTGATGATCCGGTCACTCAGGCCTTGCATTTCTACGCCACACAACTGCCGATGTTCCTCTACCAGGTTCTGCCTTACACCATCATGATGGGAGCGCTGTGGAGTCTGAGCAAACTCTCCGGAAGTAGCGAATTGACCGGCATGATGCAGAGCGGACGTTCTCTGCTGCGCGTGTGTATGCCAATCTTTTTCTTTGCCGGTATGGCGGCCCTTGCCTATGGTATCTTCGGTTTCCACTGGGCACCAAACGGTTCACTCTATCGCCAAGTTATTCTTAAACAGGAGGAAAATGCGCAACAGCAGGCGGCCCCTGTTATTTACCGCAGCGAAGCCTGTGCCCGCATCTGGCGCATTCAAAACCCGGCTTCCTTCAGCAACCCAGGATTACCCATGTGCAACCTTGTCATCGAACAGTTTGACAGGGACAATCCGGGGCGCCTCACCGCCCAATATATCGCCGCACGAGCTGAATGGAATAAAAAGACTTCCACCTGGACACTGTACGATGTTTACACCCGTCACATCGTCCCCACTGGTCAACGCCCCACGGATGATTCACACGACGATGTCCTCATTTGCGCCTTTGATGAGAAGCCCTACCAAATCATCGCTCCGACGCAAACCAATCGCATCGACGCAATGGGCACCTCTGTACTCTACGAGTTAATCAAGACGGGCTCTGGCTCGGTGGAGGATCGCTACCGCTACAAGACGGAATGGCATGTCCGGCTGGCGCGTATCTTTAGTTGTTTGGTATTGGTACTGCTGGCCGTGCCGAGTGCGGTAACCTTCCAGCGACGCAGTCCAATGAAGGGGATTGGAATAGCGGTTCTGCTTGCGGCGCTTATGTTGTTTCTCTACCGTGTCTTTCCCTCGCTGGGAGAGTCCGGCCTCATCCCCGCATGGGTCAGCGCATGGATTCCCAATGCAATCTATTTCTGCATTGCCATCTACCTTGTCCGTAAAAATCTCGCTCACCGCTCGTTCAAAGAGTGGATGCAGACTTACCTGAGGCACAGTTCATGAAATTGCCGCGCGGCATCATCTTTGACTTCGACGGCGTCCTCGTGGATACGGAATGGGCCATCTTCAGTTCGTGGGTTGAACTGTATCACCGTGAGGGTTGCGAACTGACCGTGCAGGATTACTCTCCGTGCCTCGGCGCCGGCTATACCCACTGGGATCCCGCTTCCCACCTCGAGTTTCTTACCGGCAAACGTTTCAACTGGGAACAGGAAAATGAGCAACGGCAAACCTCTATTGAGAAGCGTCTCATGCACAGCGGACTCATGCCGGGTGCACTCGAGCTGCTGGAGTGGTGCCGCAGCGCAGGCATACGCCTCACGGTAGCCTCCTCATCTTCCCGGCGATGGGTGGCAGGATGGTTGGAACACCTGAACGCGATGCAATTTTTTCCTAAAATTTTTTGTCGCACAGATGGTTATGCTGTGAAGCCAAACCCTGCACTCTTTCTCGCGGCACAAAATTTCCTCGCTCTTCCGGTTGAAGATTGTCTCGTGGTGGAAGACTCCAGAAATGGGCTTCTTGCAGCCAACGCCGCCGGTATCCGGAGCGTTGCAATCCCCTGTCGGCTTACCCGCAACCTTGACCTCAGCGCCGCCGATCTGTACATGGAAAGTCTGCGTGAACTGCACTTAAGCCTTGCAGAGGCTCAAAAACGTACACGATAACCAAGCGACGCTGACGCTCCGCTGCTGTGCTCACGTAGCTCCGCCGCTGCCTGAAGCATCACGGTCGTGCATTTGCTCAGTGGCACGGCAAAAGCTGCCGCAAGTTCCGCTGCAATGTATCCGGGGCGACGACTGCGCATGGTGGCGCAACAATGCCCTCCTTTTTGCATCGCAGTACGTACTTCACCAGCAAGTTCCCCTTCTTCTGCCTCAACGAGGAATTTCACCTCCCACTCACAGCTACGCGATAATATTTGTGCGTTCACCCCGGCAAGCTCTACTCCCAAACCCGCGGAGAAAATCTGTTGACTCTGTCGACCCACCGTCAGTGCAGCGTCACTTCCGCGTTCATGGTACCCCTCCAAAAAACCGCATGTCCACGCAACCTGCATAAGCGGCCGAATTTGCACAGCTGACTCCGGACGATTGGAGTCATAAGCCAGCGTATAAAGCGCGGAGAAGCCGCCGCCTGTTGTTCTCCCCGTTGTTGTGTAAGAATTCCCGTCAAAAAAGAGATTGCGATCCACGTGGGCACGTGTCATTGCTCCCTGTCCCAAAAAGGCATGACGTAATCGTCCACGATGTATGCGGTAATATGTGATGAAACTGTATGCCTCGCAATCCGCTCGCGCTGTGTCTACGGCCAGAGCTTGCCATCTTCCTCTTATTGCGCTGAGCTGCACTCCCAGTTGCATGCCATTAACAAGATTCCGCTGTATTGCCAGGGTGCCTCCCCACGAGGTCATTGAATAACCGGAGTTGTTGTTGTGCTCTGTCAACCGCTGCGTACTCCCGGTTCCCTGCACAATCCAGGCTGTAGTTTTATTACACTCCCCGGCTCCATCGTCACGTAGCGCCATATCTGCAACACTCTGCAAAGCCCGGCGTAGCTCTGTTGTAAATGCCGGCTGCAGAGCAGCAAGTGACGCCCCTGCTGCTGCGGCAGACAACTTGTCTGACTCTTTTATCTCTCCCGAGCTGACGAGTTGTTCCTGCGTATGAAGCAGCTCGGCGCGCTCACTTCCCGGCGCTGTATTTTGTGGGTCCACAACAGCCATCAAACTATCCAGCAGCTCCGCCCCGGCGCGCCCATTCGGTGTACACGTAGAATCACGGTAAAAGTGCGCCGTCTGCTCTGAGACGGTCTCCCCTCTGAGCAGCAACTGCTCGCCCACGATCTCCACTCTCGCCGTGTCACCGAAATATTCTGCCAGCCACCCCCGTGTAAATGCATCGAGCTCCGGGACATCCTGCGCGTGTTCCGCCAGCACAAATTCAACCGCGTGCCCGCCTGTGAGAGGTAGTTCATCCTCTACTCCGGCAAGATGCAGAGAAAGCACCCCTCCATCCTCCACGATGAGTTGCCCATCTCCCAGGACACTTTCGACTTTCTCTCCTCCTCCGCTCATCATCGTTCGCGTCAAATAGAGTTCCATCTTCAGTGTACCACCGTGTCGCAACGTGATTCCCCTCGTATTCAGTTGCGCGTTTTTCGTTTTCTCTCCGTGGGCAAGATCCACGCTTAGCAAACCACCCTCGCTCACCCACAGCTGGGCATCTATGCGCCCTTCATTCGTTACCGGGATGTCGATATGCAACCGAGTGTCGTCCTCCACCACCAACTCATCCACATGCACGCTGTCACCGTCCGCGTGCAACGTGAGTTCACCGCCTCCACGCAGAAGCACAGAATCCGTCAACAATCCCCCGAGATCTGCACAGGATCCCGGGGCAAGCTCTATCACGTCAAAATCCTGTACCATTACGTTTTTCATATTTTCGTATTCTACATTCTCAGCAAACACGAGACGTCTTTCTCCGTGATGATACGTAAATGCTTCATCGTAATATGTTTTCGTTTCTTCGAGTCTCACACCGCCGCTAAGAATCGCCTTCTCCTTGCTGAAGCGCATGCTGCTGCTCACCGATACCATCACGTCCTGTGTTGAAAAAGAAGCGCTGCCTGAGCCACTCGCATACACATCTCCCGCAATCTCTCCGCCTCGCAGCAAAAGTGAGATATTCCCTTGATGCACCTCTCCGCCTCCCCGCAACAGTGAACCGCCCACGAGATTTTGCAGCGCCACACCTTCATCGAGTTCAACCAGCACATCCCCAAGCTGGATCTCTGTACTTTCCTGGCCCTCCGAGTAGCAACCGCCGATGACCAGCTCGTGGTACGTTCCTCCTTGCAGCAGGAGAATAGCATCAGCATCGCCCCCGATGGAAGCTCCACCGAGCGTCACACTGCCGCCTACCGTCTTACTCTCGAAAATTCCTCCGTCAACCTGCACGATCGTTCGTCCGCTCGCCACGATGTCCTGCTGCTGCACAGAACAAGAACCGCCGATGAGCATCCCGTTGAAATGCACGCCAGCATCTGCGTGTACAATGATCTGTGTCTCCCCACTCAGTTTTGCCTCCGCACCGGCAGCAGCGTCGTAGTTTCCTCCCACAACATCTGCTGCAAATTCACCACTTTGCCCTTGGAGTTCCAGCGTAACAAGGGATTTTCCCTCAAAGCTTCCACCGCCGCAGCGCTCATAAAAATTGGCGCCGGAAACGGTGGTATTCTCCCCGAGCAGAGTATAAACAAAGCAGTGCGTTTGTCCCACAAAGGAGGAATCACCGCTTGTGCAGGCCGATCCGCCGCAGAGCACGTCCCCCACCTGTGCTCCATCATAGACAGATAAAAAACTTTCTCCCGTAAATCGGGCACATCCCACCGCTGAATCATTTCCTCCCACCATGCGGCGAACATCTCCGTCGCGCAGGAGCAAATGCGTTTGCCCACGGTACTCCCCGCTGCAAGCGTTTCCTCCCACCAGACGGGAAAAATGTCCTTGTGCCGCATCAATCCACGAATCGGATTCACAAGGTTCTTCCTTTTCCCCGGATACATACCCGCCATGCACCGCAGCTCCTTCCTCATCCACTATGCCGCGAAAGCGTGCACACACGCTGGCGCCGTCTTCGCCATGGCACGGCAGGGAAGTCTCCTGCATGGCCAACTCCTCCCCTTCTGCCAGTAAAATCTCCGGTAGTTGACTTCCCGGTTGATGCTGCAATGTCCGTTCTCCCCAGTTGGAATCCCAATCCGCCGTGTATGCCGTTGGTTCTGCATAAAGCCATAGTTCACCGTCATGATTCACCAATCGATAATCTCCTAATCCTTTTACAATGAAATTTTTTGCCAATGCCGCCCCCACCCCGAGCCCCACACCGCGCTGCAGTTGCCACTCGCCAAATTCTCGACTATCCACCATCAATCGCACCCCGGATGTAGCCAGCTGCCCATCGGAAAGCAACTCATCACGAACCCTCACAAAGGAGTCTCCCTCCCCATAGCGCAGTAACGTCCCATCCTCTAACACCAGCTCTCCGAGCTCCAGCGTGCCGCTGTACCTCATCCAAAGCTCACCGTTCACCCGCAGAGAATCCAGGCGAAGTACACCTTCACCCTTTTTGACGAAAGAGTCGGTCACAACTTGTCCGTGCACGGAGGCGTTGTATCCTTCCCCCTGCACCGCACTGTGGAAACTCACTGATCGCGCATCAATTTCGCCGCAGAAGTCGCATAACCGGTCGAATGTGATTTGCCCCTCCGTCGCGGTCACTTTACCGGATCCGCAGAGCACTTCTGCCTGCAGCTCGCCGCTCTGCACATGCAGCTGTGCTTCCCCTACCATCTGAAGCCGGCTGAGTCCGCGTATCCTTCCCCGCAACTCCAACACACCACCACCGGATACACGAAGTTCCCCACTTCCCTGGTATGTCGCCCCCGCATCCGCGTCTCCCTCCAGCACCAGCACCCCTTCCTGCACCACCAGATCGCGCAGCCCGCTCCACTTCCCCCCTGTCACCCACAGCGTCCCCTTCCCCCATTTCTCCAACGCGTAACCCGCTGCATCAAGTTCACTTTCCACTCTCCCTTCCTCTTCCTCCCCGTACACCTGCACACTCAAGTTACTTTCCAACGTCAGTTTCCCGCGCATCACTGCAGCGTTCTCTCCAGTCCCTTCAAACCGCAGCGCACCCTTTCCGCCCGCCTCTTGTTCCGACATCCATCCGCGGCCCATCGCGTACACATCTCCCTCGTACTCTGAGCCGGCGCACAAATAAAACTGCCCTTCCTCCTTCACTCGCAACTGGGAGAAATTGGATGCTCCCGTCACGCGACTCCCTCGGTAGTAAACACGCCCACTGCGCAATTCCAACGCTCCGGCGTACGGACCTGGCAGAGAAGGCTCCAGATCTAAATCGAATGTCCCGAAATCCAACACGAGCAACCCAAGCTCTCCCGTCGTTATCCTCCAGTGATATCCCATCCACGGCGCTGTCATAATCAACGTCCCCTCCAACCTTAACTCCTTCAATACAACATCCCCGGCATACGGTATCAACGTCACTTCTGCCCCCTCCGCTATTCGCACCAGTCCGCATTCAATATCATCCATCACCGCCACACAACTTTCCCCTGTGAAACACACATCGTCTCCATTCTGGAAAACTTCTCCCTTCTCATTCAACGTCATTCCCTCTACCCACACCAGCCACGACTCATCCACCACCTTCTCCTCACCCATACACGACATTCCCAACGCGAGTGCAACCATCCCCATTGCTCTGAGCCACATTCGCGCGATTTGCGGCATTCTCTGTGCCCTCTCCTGAGCCATATCGTCCTGTAAGATTCTTTCTTCGCGGCGTCATACAAACTATCTTTATCTCTTTCGTTGGGACTTCTATATCTCTTCTCCTGCGTGATATATGTTTCGCGTTTTCTTCAATTTATTGATTTTATGCAGTTTATCCTATCTAATAAGGTCATTTCTGCTTCCACATTCTGAGAAAATCAAAAAAAAGTCTTGCCTCCATACCTCCGCGTCCGTATAATGCCCCCGCATGGACTCTTGCTCATTCCTGTCCGGAACGAGCGGTTTCTTGTGCGGATGTAGCTCAGTGGTAGAGCGCAACCTTGCCAAGGTTGATGTCGTGGGTTCGAGTCCCATCATCCGCTCGTCCGGCCCGACTAGCGAAAACTAGCCGGGCTTGATTTTCGAGTCAATCTTGAATTTAAGTTGACCCCGAGGCATATGAACCTGTCATCTTCCGCCCACACCGCGGTCCATACGATGTCCGAGACAGTATGTCGCACCAAGAGAGCGTACTACTGCTTCGCTTGACGGGAGAAGCGTGAACGCGATGGATTGACAAACGGATCGAACTGATATGAGAAGAACTCTTTATCAAAAGGTATGGGACGCTCACACGGTAAGAAATTTGCCAGATGGGCGCACGCAGTTATTCATTGCCACGCATTATGTGCACGAGGTGACCTCACCTCAAGCTTTCGCCATGCTGCGAGAGTTGGGGCTGCCAGTACTGCATCCGGAAAGGACTTTTGCAACGGTAGATCATATCATCCCTACGGACAACCAGGACGAACCCTTCGCGGACGCGCGGGCACAGGCCATGCTGGATGCCCTGAGAAATAACTGCAAACAGTTCGGCATCCGGTTTTTCGACCTGCCTGGCGGGCAGCAGGGTATCGTACACATGGTTGGGCCAGAGTTGGGCATTTCTCAACCCGGTATGACCATCGCCTGCGGTGATTCTCACACCGCCACACATGGTGCAATGGGCGCCGTCGCAATGGGTATCGGATCCACACAGGTACGCGATGTGCTGGCTACGCAATCTCTTGCAATGAGTCCGCTGAAGGTGCGGCGTGTGCGAGTGGAGGGACATCTGGGGCGCGGAGTGAGTGCGAAAGACGTGGCGTTGCACATCATCGGCAGGCTCGGTGCGCAGGGAGGTCTTGGCTATGCGTACGAATTCGCAGGCAGTGCCATTTGCAGCATGGGGATGGATGGTCGCCTGACCCTCTGCAATATGGCTATTGAAGGCGGCGCTCGCTGCGGCTACGTGAACCCTGATGCCACCACTTTCGAATACCTCTGCGGACGTCCTTTCGCCCCAACCGGAGCGGAATGGGACGCCGCCGTGCGGCGTTGGAGCAGCTTTTCCAGCGATGAAGATGCGGCGTATGATGACGAGATAAGTTTCGATGCTGCCGACATCGAACCTACTGTCACCTGGGGTATCTCGCCGGATATGAGCATCGGCATCAGTGAAGTTGTTCCGAACCCTGATGAAGAGTTGGACGCACAGAAGCGTGCCGCCATGCGAGCGGCGCTGGAATACATGCAGTTGCAACCCGGTGAGTCGCTCAAAGGAAAGTCGATTGACGTGGTGTTTATCGGCTCTTGCACAAATGGGCGCATCAGTGACTTTCGTTCTGTGGCTCCATTGCTGAAGGGACGACATGTCGTGCCGGGCATCAGAGCGCTGGCTGTTCCGGGTTCGCAGGAAACCGCGAGACAATGTGAAGAAGAAGGCATCGCCGGGATATTCCGCGAGGCGGGCTTCGAGTGGCGCCTGCCCGGATGCTCCATGTGTCTTGCGATGAACCCGGACAGACTGGAGGGAACTCAACTATGCGCCAGTACCAGCAATCGTAACTTCAAGGGACGACAAGGAAGCCCAATCGGACGAACACTGCTGATGAGTCCCGCAATGGCAGCAGCAGCGGCGGTTTCCGGCAAAGTCAGCGACCCGCGCGAAATCTTTAACAACCTTTAACCCCTGACGAAGCATGGCATTAACATGTATCCGTAAAATCAGCGGAAAAATCGTTCCCGTCCCTGGTGCAAACATGGATACCGATCGTATCATCCCCGCGCGCTTTCTCAAGTGCATCACCTTTGATGAACTCGCCGGCAGGATGTTTTACGACGAGCGTTTCGAAGCAAATGGCGTCTCAAAAGGACATCCCATTGATGCTCCGCAGTATGCTGGAGCTACCATCATCATCGGTGGTGAAAACTTTGGATGCGGATCTTCCCGCGAGCATGCGCCTCAAGCCATTCTCCGCTCCGGCATCCGCGCCATCATCGCCGAATCCTTCGCAGAAATTTTCTTCGGCAACAGCTCGGGCACCGGCCTGCCCTGCGTCTGTGCTTCTGCAAATGATCTCGCAGAAATCCGGCGGCAAATCACGCAGCGCCCGGAAACGATGTGGACGCTGGATCTTGAGACCATGCAGCTGAGCAATGGAGAAAAAATTTATCCTTTGCATATGCCGGAAGAGCCTCGCAAAGCCTTCTTGCAGGGGCGCTGGGATAGCGTGGCTGAACTGTTGGAACATAAGGACGCCGTGCAGGAAAAGGCAGGCCTTCTGCCCTGCCCGCATGCTGTGCGCTAACTCCTCGCGACTATGCTCACTAACCTCCAAGCCATTGTCCGTAGCGGCGTTATTGACAATACGCAGCAAGGTATCACAAAGCTTACGTTGTACACGGGAGTTGGGGGGGAGACTGTACAAATGCAGTTCGAGGGAAATTGTCTCGGAGATGCCGCTGGACGGAAGACAAAATTTAGGGCAAAGGAACAGCCGGAGCTGCACCCTGAGCCGATTCGAGCCAGGATATACCGGAAAGTCGTGGATCTGTTGAAAAATGCACAGCGACAATTTACCATGGGGGACATGGCGGTGTTGTCCAGGGAAAATACGGCAACGAATCAGGATGAATTGGTCATTGAATTTTTTTACGACAGAGAAATACGTTTCCTCATAGAAAGCTCAATGTATGACTGTGGTCTATCCTCGCGCGCATGGGAACTCGATGAGCGGGAAGAAGAAAAGCAGAAAATACTCAATCTGCTGGCACTACGCAATCATGTGGCATACAACGCCTATTATTTCGACGGACCGACCATGCAATCTCCCGGTGCAGACTTTCCCTTCTGCAAATGGGATCGCATCCTCAACCGTGCCGAAGGCTACAATACGATTGCCCAAACGCTGTGGCATAAATATCCCGACACACCGTACGGACGTCTTCGGGCAGCCTATGTCCTTAATTTGATCAGATTGAACAATCCTCCTCCCTCGAAAGGAAAGAAAAAAAAGGTTTCCTCCCGGAAAGAACCCATCCGACTGCCAAAAAACGGACGATGCAGCTTTGCGGATTTCCTTCTGCCGCAGGAAAATGAACTTTTCCTGAAGGTCATGTCAAACTCACTTTACAAGGCATCATTCGACTTCTTCGAGGTTGTACAAAAAGAACTCATTAAATTGGCGCGCAGTGGTTGGATCGACGAAAAATCAGAGCTCATCTATGCTGACGCTTCCTCACTTTCCGGGCACCTGCTTGCTACACTGCTGCTGCTGGCTGAAGATGAAAAAGAATTGGATGTAGCGCAAACGAGGAGCCGCGATCTTCTCAAACGCTGCAAAAAACTTCAACGCTTGACCTCTTATTGGAGCGAGGATGTACGCAGAGCTTACTCTGATACCCTGTCCTATTTGCAGAGTGAGTTGCAGACTTTCATCGCATCTCACAAAGCATAAACGGCGACAATTCATCGGCAACCTCATACACAGTAGAGATCCGCTATGTACGTCCCTCATGAACGCCGCGCCAGAATACTCCGTTTTCTCTCAGAACGTGGAGTTTTGCGTACTGCTGCGCTTACTGAAGAACTGGGGGTGACAGACGAAACCATCCGCACGGATCTCATCCTGCTGCAAAAAGAGGGACTCTTGAAACGCGTGCATGGCGGAGCGGTCTACCTGCCGCCACAGGGTAAGCCCCACGATCACTGGCGGGCGGATGTACGACTTATCGCGCGCGTCCTGCCGTGGATCAAGGAGCGAGAAACGATTTATGTGGATGCGTGTCCGTTGACATTTGCTCTCGTAGAGCATTTGCAACAGAGGGAGTGCTGTGTGCTCACGCCGGCGCTCGATATGATAACGGCGCTCTCTGCTCCGGCGATGAAAGGAACCGTGGAGGTGCCGGGTGGCTGCCTGCTCAAAAGCGAAGGGATCATTGACCCCGGTCCGGGCCGAGCAGGAAAATTTTTCTATGAGAATAAACCGGATCTCGCCCTGCTCTGCCCGGACGCCTTCTCCGAAACTACCGGGCGAATTGCCTATCGTCACGAATTGCATGCCCAGTGGGCCGACGCGGCGGCAAAAGCAGCTCCGCGCACACTCGTCGTCCTCCCATTGATCAATCAGCGGGCGGCGGCTCCTCATAGCATTGCATGCCGGGCAGACCGCATCCTGACCTGCACCGAGCTTAATTTCCCCGGCGCACAGGTAGAGCTTGTCGAGTTGCCGGAAAACGGACTCCCCAATTAAAACCGACAGGCGACGCGCCTGAAAGAGCACGCCGCCTGCCGATCCTTCCCCGTCATGCGGGGAAAAACACAACAAAGAGGAACTCAGAGCACCTCGGGGGCAAGGGAAACAATCTTCATAAACCCCTTCTCGCGCAGCTCGCGAGCAACGGGCCCGAAAATACGCGTACCACGCGGATTATTATCCTTGTCGATGCAGACGACAGCGTTCGAATCGAACCGCAGCACAGAACCATCATCACGCCGAATAGGCGCAGATGTACGCACCACCACGGCCTTCACCACGGTACCTTTCTTCACGGCAGCAGTGGGGATAGACTCGCGAATGTGGCAGGTGATGATATCACCTACGTGCGCCTGATCTGTGGCCTTGCCGATGACGCCGATCATCTTTGCAGTGCGGGCGCCGGTATTGTCGGCCACCTGCAGGATGGATTCCATCTGAAGCATATAACAAGTCCTTTCTTGGGGTTAGTGTTTGATAATCTCGACAAGTTCCCAACGCTTCAAGGCAGAGAGCGGACGCGTCTCGCGAATTCGGACGGTATCACCTTCCTTGGCTCTCTCTTGCTCGTCGTGCGCATAGTATTTCTT
The DNA here is from genome assembly GCA_947631275.1 of uncultured Akkermansia sp. Taxonomy (GTDB): domain Bacteria; phylum Verrucomicrobiota; class Verrucomicrobiia; order Verrucomicrobiales; family Akkermansiaceae; genus Akkermansia. The sequence continues at coordinate 10,349 of CANRKR010000002.1, read as the reverse complement.
ACTGCGTTTCACGATCTTCTTGAAGACGGGATGCGGCACACGCGCCACGTACTCCACCACGATTGTCTTGGACATCTTGGTCGATACGACAACGCCAACGCGGGTCTTGCGCAGTCCCCGGGGTTTCGATGCGGTAGTAGAATCTTCGCTCATAAAACAACGTATGGTTCGGGGTGATTAATCCTGCTGAGCAGGGGCGGAGGGTCCCTCACCCTGCACCGTCATGGCGCGGGCGATTTCCTTGCGCACGAGACGCAGCTGCTGGTTATTCACCAGGGAGCCGGTACCATTCTTGAGACGCAGGTCGAAGAGCTCCTTTCGGAGTTCCCGGATGTGAGCAGCAAGCTCCTTGGGGCTCATCCCCCGCAGATCTTTAGCTTTCTTTACAGGCATAAGTCTATAATGTGAACTGGTTAAGGATTGATGAACATCAGGCCTGGGGCTCCACACCCTGGCGGTACACGAAACGCGTGCGAATACCCAGCTTGTTGGAAGCCAGGCGGAGAGCCTCACGAGCAGCAGACTCCGTCACACCTCCGACTTCAAACATCACATTGCCCGGGCGGCACACCGCAACCCAGCCCTCCACAGCTCCTTTTCCCTTACCCATACGGGTGTCCGGCGGGCGCTTGGTGAAGGATTTTTGCGGGAAGATTCGGATGTACACACGCCCGCGACGACGCAGGTAGCGATTGATAGCCACACGGCAAGCCTCGATCTGATTGTTAGTCACCCAGCCGCGCGTAAGCACCTGAAGACCATAATCACCGAAGGCCACATAATCTCCGCTCGTAGCATTACCGCCGCGGTTGCCGCGGTGCATCTTGCGAAGATTGCCCTTGACTCGTTTTGGCATTAAAGGCATAGTCTAGTCCCTTTCTATCGTTAAAGTTGTCAGACTGAGAGGTGAAAAGCGCTCAGGCATCACGACGGGTATTGTTCTCCGAACGATCGCGACGCGGACGCGAGGGGCGCGACCCATTGCCACGACCGGGCGATGCGCCATTACCAACATCCGAACGTTTGTTGATCCAGCACTTCACACCAATAAGACCGTAGAGCATGCGAGCTTCAGCAAAGCCGTAGTCGATGGGTGCGCGCAGAGTCTGCAGCGACACCTTCCCCTCACGATACTGCTCCGCACGAGCAATATCTGCGCCGCCCAGACGTCCCGCGCAACGCACGCGAATGCCATCCGCCCCGAAATCCATTGCAACCTGCACAGCTCGCTTCATGGCGCGGCGGAAAGAAACGCGGCGCTCAAGCTGAATAGCAATGTTTTCAGCGACGAGCTGGGCGTCCAGTTCCGGTTGGCGGATTTCCATAATATCCAACTTCACCTGAGCCCCCTGACAAAGCTTGGAAAGCTCAGAGGTCATCTCTTCAATATACTTCCCTTTGGGGCCGATGACGAGGCCTGGGCGAGCAGTGGAAATCGTGATGCGGACACTGTTCCACGCGCGCTCAATAACGATGCGAGAGATAGCGGGAGAGCTGCCCTTGTTGAGCTCGCCGTTGAGGCGAGTGGTGTAGTCCTTGATAAACTTGCGGATCTTGATATCCTGGTGCAGCTTATCGGCGTAGTCCTTTCCGACAGCATACCACTTAGAACGCCAGTCCTTCGTAACGGCCAGACGGAACCCGATCGGATTTACTTTTTGTCCCATACAAGATGATAAATGTTAATTTAGCCTTCTTCTTCAGAAAGAACAACTGTGATATGCGCCGTACGCTTGCGGATGATGTTGGCAGACCCCCGGGCACGTTGCATCGTACGCCGATAGGTGACACCCTCGTCAACCCGAACACTCTTCAATACGAGCTGATCGACTGCCAGACCGTTATTGTTTTCCGCGTTCGCTACTGCCGACTTGATCGTCTTGTTGATCAGGTAAGCCCCTTTCTTAGGGGAGTAGCTCAGCACGTCAATCGCCTTAGCTACCGGCATTCCCTGCACGGCAGAGGCTACATCCCGCATCTTCTTGGCAGAAATGCGGGCATTCTTGCATATTGCTTTGACTTCCATTGTGGATTTGGATTAATTGTTGGTTGTGACAGACACCTGATCGCCCACGTTGATCGAGAGGCGTCGGTTGAGATGCTGTTGCACGAGGAGCCCTGAGACCTTTTTGCGTACGTCAGTCACAATGGCGTTCGCGATGATCTGATCACCGCGAGTGATCTGCATGGGCATGCCTACGCGCACCTTGGCATCTCTGCCGGCGTTGATCACGATAAGACCTGACTCGGAATCAATGCTGAGCACCTGCGCATCATCCGGGGTACCGGAAAGAACGTCCTGCGGAGCCATGCGCATTCCCATCGCAAGCTCCTGGTCGCGCAGAGAGGATTCCAACTCACGACGAGTGGAAGCATCATCCTGCTGCGGAGCGTTGAGGTAAGCGTTGATGGCGGCAGTGAGACGGAGAGCGGCGCGACGAAGCTGCTCATTCTCCTGGCGTGCAGCCTCAAGCTGAGCAGCTGTGTCGATCAAACGCTCTTCGCTGTCGCTCAGGGAAGCGCCACCAAGAGCCTCCAGGCGCGTGCGGATTTCCCGCAACTGCGTCCGGGCACGGTCGGCATCCGCCCGAGCGAGAGCATAACTTTCGCGCAGAGTAGCCAGCTGTTTTTCGAGCTGGGAGATCGTGTGTTGTGTTCCGCGATCGGCCTCCGCTGCGCCAACGGTCGCCGCTGCCCCGACGAGGAGCAACAGAATGCCGCGTGCGTGTTGGAGGATAGTGACCATGGAAAGAATGTTATCTTATGTTGGAATAGAAAGCCGAGAATGAACTCAGAAATTACTTTTTGCCGATACCGCCGTGAGCCTTGAAGATTCGCGTGGGGGCAAATTCACCCAGCTTGTGACCCACCATATTCTCCGTGACATAGACCGTAGCGAAAGACTTGCCGGCATGCACGAGGAAAGTGAGGCCCACAAAATCCGGGATGACCATCGAGGCACGGCTCCATGTCTTGATCGGCTTGCGATCTCCACTCTGCAGCTGTGCGTCGACTTTGTCCAACAAGGATTGGCTGACAAACGGACCTTTTTTCAGGGAACGACCCATTGTTCGATAATGCGGTTATAGGTTAAACTTATTTAGTCTTGCGACGCTGCACGATGAAGGTATCGCTGGGTTTGCGAATGCGGCGCGTCTTCTGCCCCTTCACATGTCCCCAGGGAGACTTAAGGTGCTGACGACCACCACCGGACTTGGATTTACCTTCACCACCACCGTTCGGATGATCCACCGGGTTCATGCACATACCGCGAACGGTTGGGCGAATTCCCAGCCAGCGGGTGCGACCCGCCTTACCGGAGGACTCATTCATGTGCTGCGTATTGCCCACTTGACCAATAGTGCAGTAGCATTCCACACGGAAACGACGCACCTCGCCGGAAGGCATTTTTACGAGGGCGTACTCGCCATCACGGTTGGAGAGAACGGCCTGCTGACCAGCGGAACGAGCTACTTTGCCGCCGGAACCGGGGCGCACTTCAATGTTGTGAATCGCCGTCCCCAAGGGCACGTTCCGCAGCGGCATGGCGTTGCCCACCTTGGGAGCTACATTCTCACCGCTCTGCACCGTCATGCCCACACTCAACCCAACAGGAGCGAGGATGTAACTCTTCGCGCCATCCTGATATTGCACGAGAGCAATGCGGCAGGTACGGTTCGGATCATACTCCACAGCAAGCACCTTGGCAGCTTCGTGGCGTGCCCTGTGAAAATCCACCAGACGATAATGGCGCTTGTGACCGCCGCCGATGTGGCGAGTCGTGATACGACCATTGTTGTTGCGACCGCCGCTCTTGCGAAGAGGCTCAAGGAGAGACTTCTCAGGTTTGCTCTTGGTGATCTCCTTGAAGGAGGGAAGCACCTTGTAGCGGTTGGAGGGAGTCGTCGGCTTAAAAGACTTCAGAGACATAATAGTTTGTTCTATTGGTTCGTGTTGTCCGGACTCATGGGTTTACACCAGCTCGAGAGACTCGCCGGAAGCCAGTTTGACGTACGCTTTCTTCCATGCAGGAGTCACTCCCTGATTCTTCGTGCGCTTGCGCCGCAACTTGCCATCATAATTGGCAGTGCGCACAGCCGCTACCTTCTTCCCAAGCAGTTTTTCCACTGCCTGGCGAATCTCAATCTTCGTGGCCTTCACCGCCACCTCAAGAACCACTTCCCCAGTCTTCTCGTGCAGCAGGGTCGCCTTCTCTGAGACACGCGGACGCTTGATTACATCATGGATATCTTTCATGGTTATTTCGTGCGGTTGGCTATGGTTTCCAATGCGGATTCAACGATCACGACCTTGTTGGCATTCATGAGCTGCTCAACGTTTACCTCGGCAGCGCTCATCAGCAGTACATCGGCCACGTTGCGTCCGGCTCGCTTCGTGAGTTCGTCAAACTCATCGGCAATAATCAGCACCTTGCGAGGATTCTCCACCATCGCGTGCACTGCCGCCACAAAGCTCTTCGTCTTACCGTCCTCGATATTGAAAGAAGGAACAGTGAGCACCTTCCCGCCACTCACGGCATCCCCGAGCACACGGCGCAGAGCAAGACGCCGCACATTGCGGTTCACCTTCATCGAATAATCGCGAGGCTTCGGACCGAACACGACGCCGCCCCCCACGAAGATGGGACTCTGCTTATCGCCATGACGGGCATTACCCGTGCCCTTCTGGCGGTAAATCTTGCGGTTGTTGCCGGCCACTTCGGCACGCGTCTTGGTGCAGGCGCTGCCCTGACGGCGGTTGGCCTGGTACGCCACGATAACATCGTGCACAGCCTGGGAGCCCTTCTCGGGACCGACTGTCACGATATTTGCCTCGTGCGCGGCTTCAAGTGTTAATTCTTTTGCGGACATAGATAGGTTTTCCTAGGTTCGACGTTTATTACTTAGCAAGCTTTTTCTTGGCAGGACGAATCACCACGTAGCTTCCGCGGGCGCCCGGAACAGGTCCCGACACAAGAATTACGTGGTCGTCTTTGCGCACCTGCACCACGCGCAGATTCTGCACGGTTCTGCGCTCGTTACCCATGCGCCCGGGCATCTTCTGCCCCTTCCACACGCGCGAGGGGGTAGCGCAAGCGCCCACACCACCGGTACGACGGTGCATCATAGAGCCGTGGGTCATGGGCGAGCCATGGAAGTTGTGACGGCGCATAACGCCCTGGAAGCCCTTGCCCTTGCTGGTGCCGATAACATCCACCCATGCTCCTTCAGCAAAGAGCTCGCAGCCGGGGTGAGTAGCGCCCTCCTGCGGCAGCTCTTCGGCGGTGACGCGGAACTCCATGAGCTTCTCAGCGGGCTCGATGCCGAGCTTTTTGTAGTGCCCGGCAACAGGACGGGAAAGGCGGCTCTCTTTCCTGGAGCCGAAGGCAACCTGCACGGCGTTGTATCCTTCCTTCTCCTCAGTCTTCACCTGGGCGAAGGTGTTGTCGGCTACATCAATCACCGTGACGGGAATCATGGCGCCGGTTTCCTTGTTGAAAACGCGGGTCATGCCCACTTTTTTTCCGATAAGACCAATAGACATGTCAATCAATCAGGTTAGAGTTCGTAACGACGAGCGGCTCAGATCTTGATCGTGATATCCACGCCGGCGGGAAGATTGAGCTTCTTGAGCTCTTCAACCGTGCGGGAGGTTGGATCGACAATGTCGAGCAGCCTCTTGTGCGTGCGGATCTCAAACTGATCTGCTGATTTCTTATTGACACGAACCGAGCGGTTCACAGAGAACTTCTCGATACGAGTCGGCAAAGGAATCGGCCCGGCTACTTTTGCCCCGGTGCGCTTCGCCGTCTCCACGATCTCAGTAGCGGATCGGTCGATGGCGCGGCTATCGAAGGCACGAAGTCGTATGCGGATTTTAGGACTTTGCATGAACGTGCGGTTTATGTTTTGGGTTAATAATTCGGATGAAAAGGATTACTTGGCATTTCCTCCGCGAGCCTTGACGATCTGCGCCACCAGGTTGGGCGGAACTTGCTCAAAGTGCGAAGGCTCCATGGAGTAGGAAGCCAGCCCCTTGGACAGAGTGCGAATATCGGTCGAGTATCCGAACATCTCCGCCAGAGGAACAGCAGCGGTGAGAACACACTCGCTGCCTTTGTGCTCCATGCCATTCACCTGAGCGCGGCGGCGATTGAGGTCGCCCATGATATCGCCCTGGTTCTCAGCAGGAGAAACAACTTCCACACTCATGATGGGTTCCAGAAGGACAGGGGCACACTTGGCAAAGGCATTCTTCATGGCGAAGATGGCCGCCATCTTGAAGGCGTTTTCGTTGGAGTCCACCTCGTGGTAGGAACCATCCACCACATCCACCTCCACGTCTTCCACGGGATATCCCGCCACGATGCCGGAGTTCATTGCCTCGTTCAGACCGGCGTACACGGCGTTCATGTACTCCTTCGGGATGGCGCCGCCGACGATCTTGTTGGCGATCTTCAGCCCGGTACCGCGTTCACCGGGACGCATGTCGATGATGACATCACCATACTGACCGCGACCGCCGCTCTGCTTGACGAGCTTGCCTTGCACGTGATCGGCGGACTTGGTGATCGTCTCACGGTAAGCAATCTGCGGCTTGCCGGTGTTGGCCTCCACTTTGAATTCGCGCTTGAGGCGATCCACGATGATGTCGAGGTGCAACTCGCCCATGCCGGCGATGATGGTCTGCCCCGTCTCCTCATCGGTCTTCACACGGAAGGTAGGATCCTCCGCGGAAAGGCGCTGCAGAGCGTTGCTCATCTTTTCCTGATCCGCCTTGGTAAGCGGCTCCACGGCCATGGATATCACCGTATCCGGGAAGGTCGGCGGCTCCAGGGTGTAGTCAAAGTCATCACTCGCCAGCGTATCGCCTGTGGTCGCATTCTTCAATCCCACGATGGCGGCAATATCACCGGAGAACACCTCGTCCACATCGGTGTGCACGTTCGCCTGAATCTGCAGGAGACGCCCCACGCGCTCACGTTTGCGGGTGCGGGGATTGTAAACGGTGTCGCCTTTGCGAATAACACCCGTGTACACGCGAATGAACACCAGAGACCCCACGAATTTGTCAGCCCAAAGCTTGAAAGCGAGAGCGACGGGTTTGTCATCGTCGGAAGGCGTGATCTCCTTCTTCTCAAAAATCTCATACCCGTTTTCATCCAGACCGGAAGAAACAGTGGCGGTCACGGTGGCAAGCTTCGCTTCCAACGGACTGGGAAGATAATCTACCACAGCGTCCAGCAGAGCCTGCACTCCCTTGTTCTTGAAAGCAGAGCCTCCCGCTACCGGTACGAACTTGTTTGCGATAGTCGCACGGCGGATGGCAGCCTTCAGCGTGGGAGCATCAATGGGTTCCTCCATGAGGTACAACTCACCGAGCTCATCATCCACGTTCGCCACACGCTCCTTGAGATCTTCCAGAGCCGCCTGAGCAGCTTCCTTCAGCTCATCAGGTATCTCCTCAATAGTGTAGGTGGACCCCAGACGGTCGGAATCGGCGTAAATAATCGCCTTCTGATTCACCACGTCAATCTGTCCGCGCAAGCTATCCTCCGCGCCGATGGGCATGAGCACCGGGGCGGCATTCGCCCCCAGTTTGGTGCGGATATCGTTGAGCACATTGGCAAAGTTGGCGCCCGTGCGATCCATCTTGTTCACAAAGCAGATGCGAGGCACATTGTATTTCGAAGCCTGGCGCCACACCGTCTGTGTCTGAGGCTGCACGCCCGCCACACCGCAGAACACCACGATCGCTCCGTCCAGCACGCGCAGACTACGCTCCACTTCCGCCGTAAAGTCCACGTGCCCCGGGGTGTCAATCACATTGAGCTGGAAGTTCTGATTTTCGAACAACTTGTAGCAGCCCTCAGCGGGAAGCTGTTTCCAGTTGGTCGTCACCGCAGCAGAGGTGATGGTAATGCCGCGCTCCTGCTCCTGCTCCATCCAGTCAGTCGTTGCGGCGCCGTCATGCACCTCGCCAATTTTGTGAATCATGCCGGTGTAGAAGAGAATGCGCTCCGAAAGAGTCGTCTTGCCGCCATCAATGTGAGCCGCAATACCGAAATTGCGGTAACGCTCCAAGGGTTCCTTACGATCCGGGCTGCTTACACTTGCCATAGTAAAAATTCCGTTCTGGGAGTTCTGAGTTGTTTGGATAAAAGAAAACCGCCGATGAATTCAGAAAATCACCAGCGGAAATGAGCGAATGCGCGGTTGGCCTGGGCCATCTTATGGACATCGTCGCGTTTGCGTACGGCAGCGCCCTGGTTGGCAGCGGCTTCCTTGATCTCGTTAGCCAGAGCCTTCGCCATGGGTATCCCCTTGCGATTGCGGGCAAAACCGATGAGCCAACGCATGGCAAGAGCTTCAGACCGATCCGGCGCCACCTCCAGCGGCACCTGATACGTCGCGCCGCCGACGCGGCGGCTCTTCACCTCCACGCGTGGCTTGGCATTCTCGACGGCACGGGTCAGAATCTCCAGAGGGCTTACAGTATCTGTTCCCTCATTCGCCAGATCGATAGCCTTGTACACGATACGCTCAGCGAGGGATTTTTTCCCGGCGAGCATCACCTTACCGATGAGCTTGCCCACCAGTGCCGAATCATACCGTGAGTCACGGTGTTCCTGCTTCTTATAAACGCGTTTACGACGAGCCATAACGAGTAGTAGAGAAAGGGTTCAGGGATTATTTCTTCTTGGCGGGAGCGGCGGCGCCTTCCTTCGGACGCTTCGCGCCGTACTTCGAGCGACCGCGGCGGCGTTTATCAACCCCGAGGCAATCCAGAGCGCCGCGAACGATGTGGTAACGAACACCGGGCAAGTCCTTCACACGACCGCCGCGAACCAACACGATGGAGTGCTCTTGCAAATTGTGTCCCTCGCCGCCGATGTATGCGATAACCTCTTCCCCATTGGTGAGACGCACCTTGGCTACTTTACGCAGTGCAGAGTTCGGTTTCTTGGGCGTACGGGTCATCACCTGGAGGCATACCCCGCGCCTCTGGGGGCAGCTGTGAAGAGCGCGAGACTTCGACTTCTCTTCCGGCATTGTGCGTCCCTTGCGGACGAGCTGATTGATGGTCGGCATGATATCCTGCTAGTTAGTTGGTTTTCAGGTTCTGCCGCTACCTGGTCATCTCTCTCGCAGCGCGGGGAGATAATGCCCGATTATCCGGCGGCTTACCCGATAATTCCCGTTCACAGCGCAAATCCCATACGCGTGAAAGGAGACAGTATTTTACACCCGCTTCTCCATTTGGCAAGCCTTTTTTTCAATTCAGGGAGATTTTTAGGGCAAAAAGTTCGCTATCTCCCTCTTTTCCCCCTAGGCTACCTTCCAAGCGGAATTTGAACAGCACGCAAAAAAAACAACAAATCGATTGTTACAAACCACAATCTTCGCATCCCCCCTTGATACCACTCACAAGTCTTTCTTCCCTCCTTATGTATCAACGACTATCGAACCGATGATACCACCCTTGACACTAATCTTTCTCATCTCTGGATTTCTTTTTGTGCCACAACGAGCGCAGAGAATCCCATGAGGAATGAGATGTGTAATTCATGCCTGTACCTGGCAAACCTACCGTCTTGCGAACTCCTGATTTCCCAAGCGTCAGGCGCGCGCCTCGAATCCCGCAAGAAAGGGATATCCCTCGCTTGCTTAAATTGAGGGTGATGCCCGGGAGAATTCCAAAGCGTCTGTAAAAACGAAATCCCATGTTGCCTTTAGCGTTTACCCCGATTTGTCAGCCAGTTGATGATGCCGTGGGCCACGGTCTGCGCTACTTTTTTGCCCCCGGCATCCGTGAGAAGGTAAGCAGCGTGAACGCGATTGTTTACATACAGCGCCTCGATCACAGCCGAGGGAATACCGGCATCATCCAACGCATTAAGCCAACCGGAAGCGGTTTCCTCCTTGCGGTAACGAATGATTGTGCGGCAGCCCTTGCCGCCGTTGGACACCCCACCCGGGCGATCCAGCAGCTCCTCGTTGAAGGCTCGTTGTAGTGATTCGCCGAGAGCTTTTCCATACACCCGGCTGTGAATAATCAATCCTGCCACCGGAGACTTCAACCATCCCTCTGTGCTGTTGAAGTGCAGGAAAACCATACAGGTGGGCTTCTTCTCAATACCGAAGTCAGCGCTCACCATGCCAGCGCCGATGCGGGCAGGAAAGTACTTGGAAGGGTAGCGCGTACCGGTATCCGGCTTATTCAAATGCACAACTCCTGCTTCTTTTGCGTAGGAGGCATAAGGTTCGCGGTTAGGCGCACTGCTACGGTTGCAGATGATGCAGCGGTAGCCGGCAGCCTCGATCTCACGCTTCACTTCTCCCGCGTTT
>CANRKR010000001.1 GCA_947631275.1 uncultured Akkermansia sp. | reverse complement strand
TTGTGAGGTAGTGAATATTTTGCCGTCTTTTTGGAATTGCTTCGTGGAGTCATTCCACAAAAATATACGAAGAGCGTAATAATTTCGAAAACTATGCCGGATTCGACAAAAGTATAAAAAGAGGCGTGAATGTTGATTCCCTTGCTGCATGGACTTACGTCGAGTTTGCCACCATGGGAAACATACATACTTTGCTCAGAATCTGTCTCCCTGACAAGATTGTAAAGAAGATTGCAAAAGAGATGGGAATTCTTCATGCTTCTTTCTTCCGGTCAGCAATAGCCTTTTTGAAGGATGTGCGAAATTCTTGCGCACATCAATCAAGAATATGGGATAGAACATGGCTCAGTAAGAAGAAGATTCCCATACTGCGGCAGGACAGAGGGCTGATTTCTCGTACGGCGGCACTCGATAAGACAGCCGCTGCCTTATGTATTTGTGCGATCATCTTGGGGAAAATAGCCCCAAAGAGCAAATGGCGAGATAGGTGTAAGGAGCTTATAACAGGTACTGGAAACTCCATCCCCGAGTTGTACAAACATTTGGGTTTCACAAATCCGGAATGGTTCAATGATAAAATATGGAGTTAAGACTTTCCGGCGTAGGAGGGTGTTGGAATAGAGTAAATTAAAAGTAAAACTGCATTTGATTGTGGGACGTAGGACACAACGGCCCCCAGTTGTGAGAACATCTCTGTACCCACATCTGCGCCATTCTGCGCGGGGAAATGAACGAGAAAATCACAGAACAAGCAAACAGGCTGACGGAGCTTGAGAAGTCACTCACAAAATTGGGGAGAATCCTGACCGGACGAGAGAATCAATGAACAGGGAATGCGGACATTGCGTCGATCTGGCGCGCGGCATTTGTGCTGTGAGTAATCGTGTTTATTCAGACAGGCTTTTAGTGACGTTGCTCGTTACTCATGCCGATGTTTGATTCTGGCATGAACAAAATACGTTGCTCTCCGCATTTTGTCGACTAAGGGAAGTCCACGTCTTGCAAAAGATAAACTTCCGTGGTATCATGCACACAATGAAACGGTACTCGGCACTGCTGTCGGTTGCGCTTTTGCTCGGCTCCTGCCAGCAAGCGCCACCGGTGATTGATACGCCGCCGCACGAGGCAGCGACACCAACGGCGGCGGATAAACCCGCGAACTATCAAGCTTTGCCGGGGCAGGCTGCTACGTCCTCCACTCCGTCTGAGACAACGACAGCATTCGAGTTTGCGGCGGCTTCACTGGGGGTGAAGACTGAGGGTTCCCCTGCGGAGGCATCAACTACTGCAGATTCTCCGGTCCGACCCACTACCTTCATACCGCAGCAACAGGAGATGCCGACTCCGCCACGCCCCATGACACCCCCAATCTCGGTCCATAGTGCACCGCCTATTCCGGATCCGCGCCCCGTCGATGCTTCCTCCGCTACCGCCCCTATTCCTGAACCGACCGCAGCAAGCAGCTCTTTCCCGACGAACGCCGGGGAGGCGCGCAAGGGAGCCGCCGGCATCTCTGCTACGCAGACAAAGAGCTCTGCTGCCGATGCGGGCTACGCTGTGCAAGTGATTAACGGCACAAATGGGCGGCTCTTTGTGGAGGCACAGGACGACTCCGGCAACATCTTCCCCTTCGGCTTCATGTATGCCGGGCAGCGTATTGCATCACGCCCGCAGGATCCGCGTCCCATCAGCGGACAACTCACCATCATTGTCCGTGATCCGGATCAGCCGGGCGCTCCCGAGCTGCGCCGCTACAGGGTGCAACCTGCAGAGAATTATATGGGGCGTACACTCGGGGTGACGATCCTGCCAGGCGGACGCTACCGCGCTGCTGTGGACGGCAAGGTGTACTACAGCACCCCTGAGCAGGATACTCCGGGGCAAGGCTGATCTCAAGAGCGAAGTATCCGGTTTCCGGTACGCAAAGCGTGCCTCTTCACCTGGACGAACGGAGTATCGAATTTGCGCGTCTTGCAAGGGGCTGAAGAGCTGATAGGCGATTCGGAGAATTCCGCGCAGGGGACATTTCAATGCTCTTGCACAATGGCGGGCTTTGTGATATGCTGCCACCATGAGGTATACGGAAAAACTGGCAGCGAGGATTGCGGCGGTGAAATCGGCCCTTTGCGTAGGGCTTGACCCACGTCCGGATGGGGATGATTTGGTCGCCACGGGACGTTGGCTGCGGCAAGTGGTGGAGGAGACGGCGCCGTTTGCCGCCGCTTACAAGCCGAATATCGCGTATTTTGAAGCCATGGGAGTGGGCGGTATGGAACTTCTACACGGTCTGCTGAAGGATATGCCGGAGGACATCCCGGTGGTGCTGGATGTGAAACGAGGCGATATCGGTGAGACGCAGAAATACTACGCCCGCGCCTATTTTGAACAGCTGCAGGCAGATGCCGTCACCCTCAATCCCTTCATGGGCTATGATACCCTCGCTCCCTTCCTCAACTGCGAAGGGAAGGCAGTCTATCTGCTCTGCGTCACATCCAACGGCGGCGCAGAAGATATTGAACGCCGACGCCTGGCGGATGGGCGGAGGGTGTATCATCTCGTCGGCGACATGGTGGAGAACGCTCGCCGCGATGGGACCACGACTGAAGTGGGGCTGGTCGTGGGGCTCACGAATGCGGACAGCTGCCTTCTGTCGGAGTTGCCGGATGCGCCTCTGCTCATTCCCGGACTCGGCGCGCAGGGAGGCGAACTTGACTCACTGAAGGGCGGAGATCGAAAAGCACCGGCGCTCATCAACGTCTCCCGGGGCATCCTCTACAAAAATCCGGATCTCAGCTTCGCAGAAAAGGCACGGGGTTTTGCGGCGCAGATCCGCGAAGCGCTCGGTCTTTGATTCCACCCCAACACTCATGAAACAATACCTCGAGCTGCTGGATGACGTGCTGACGCACGGCGTAGCGCGCCAGGATCGCACCGGTACGGGAACCATCGGCGTCTTCGGGCGTCAGGCGCGGTTTGATTTGCGGGACGGATTCCCCTGCCTCACCACCAAGAAGCTGCATCTGCGCTCCATCATCCACGAGTTGCTATGGTTTCTCATGGGCAGTACCAATGTGCGCTACTTGCAGGAAAACGGCGTGACGATCTGGGACGAATGGGCCGATGAAAACGGAGAATTGGGTCCGGTGTACGGCTCTCAGTGGCGCCACTGGCCGGATGGTCACGGCGGCAGCATTGATCAGATTGACCGCCTCATCCGGGGGCTGAAAGAAAATCCATGGAGCCGCCGTCACATCGTCAGCGCATGGAATGTGGCGCAGGTGGACGACATGGCTCTGCCCCCCTGCCACTGCCTGTTTCAATTCTGCGTGATTCCAGCCCAGCAGCCCGGGCAACGGCATGGGCTGAGCTTGCAACTCTACCAGCGCAGCTGCGATTTGTTCCTGGGGGTGCCGTTCAATATCGCCAGTTACGCTCTGCTGCTGCTCATGGCGGCACAAGTATGCGACTACGAACCGCGGGAGTTTGTGCACACTTTCGGGGATCTGCACCTTTACACCAATCATCTGGATCAGGCGCGGCTGCAGCTTACCCGCGAGCCGCGCGCTCTGCCCACCATGCGACTCAACCCCCAGGTGAGACAGATCGATGCCTTCCATTACGAGGATTTCACATTGGAAAATTACAACCCACATCCGCACATCAAAGCTCCCATCTCCGTATGACCCCCCATTTCACCGGTGTAGTTGCCATGGATGATCGACGAGCTATCGGTCTGCGCGGGAGCATTCCCTGGCACCTGCCGGCGGATCTGCGCCACTTCAAGCAAATCACGATGGGACACCCCATTCTGATGGGGCGCAGAACCTTTGAAAGTCTCGGTCGCCCTCTTCCCGGGCGGCAGAATATCGTGCTCACCCGCAGCACCGACTACAAGGCTGAGGGCGCCAGCGTCATCCGTGACCTGGCTGAGCTGGAAAAAATTGAACTACAGGATCCGGAGGTGATGGTCATCGGGGGAGCTCAGATATACGAACTCCTGCTGCCGCTCATGAGCAAACTGCATGTCTCCCGCGTGCTGGGCTGCCACGAGGCCGATACCTTCTTCCCTCCCTTCGAGCATCTTTTCTCCGCGCACGACAGTCCCCTGCTCATGGAGGGGTTCAGCGCCATCACCTACACCCGTTGAGACATATGCGCATCTGCATCCCATGGCGAATCCTGCGCCGGAGTATCTTTCTGCTTTCCCTGCTGCCGCACACTTTTGCTCCGGCTCAAGAGGACAGGGCGCCCCAGCCCGGACAGATCACGCTATCCCCGCAGGAGACGCCAAGTTCTGAGGAGTCCTCTGAAGAGTTCGCGAGCTACGATAACGTTCCGGACCTGCTGAACGCCTCCTCTGAGGCTACGCAGACGTGGCACAATCTCGTCGATTCAGCTCTCAGAAAGCACGAGATGGATCGACTCATCCCCGCGCTCAAGAGCAAGATTCGCGCCGCTGCGCCGAGTATCATCTCTGCTGAACGCTTCAACTATACCGCTTGCAAGACGTCCAAAATCTTTCTCCCGTCGCTTGATCTCTGTCTCCTGTCCGATTTGCTCGGCACCGCAGATCTGCAAGGAGCGCTTGCCCCGGCATGTCGAGAAGCGGGTGCGCAGGAACAATCTCCCGATGCTTTTATCCACTGGCTTTTGCAAAACGACGGGCGCGTGCTGCACAGCCTGCTGCAAAACTTTGTGCTGAACTCCGGAATCAGCGCCCAGGCACCTTATGTGCTCACCACTTTTTACACGCTCTGGCAGCTCACCCCTGCCAAGGAGCGCGCACGCTACCTGAACCTGGCAATCGCCTGTTCTCTGGTGCAAAAAGAGGTTGCAGAGCAGGAGACCATGCTGCGCCAATGCACTGAACCACTGTTGAGCATGGCCGAACTCTACAATTACTTCCGCGAGGCGGATAAAAAGCGCAACTTGCTTACCGATATTAAGAAACTTTCCCCGAGTGACCTTCTTTATGTGGTGCAGCTGCGCCTCCCTCGGTCGGAAATCGACTACGTGCACAAAAAAATGCGCTTCCGTCGCGAGAACTGGGGAGATGCCTACGCCTCCATCGAATACATGATGGAGCGCGCTACGCAAAACTCTGACCCCTATACAAAATACACCTTCAGCGAAATCAAGAAACTCGGAGGGGTCTGTCGAGACCAGGCGTATTACACCGCGTGTTCCGCCCGCTGCAAAGGAATTCCTGCCGTGATTATCAGTGGCGATGGCGACCGGGGGCGGCACGCCTGGGTGGGGCTGCTTTCCAGCGATAAAGGCTGGACTACGACCGGCTCCTACGGCTACAACACGGGACGTTTTCTCAATCCTTGTTCGGGTTTTAGACAGCACGAATCAACTCTGCTGGACAGTAGCAATCGGCTCAATGGCGACAAGCAGGCCATGGCGGCAGACGGCATCATGCTGTCGGTTTACATGAGCCACATCGATTGCAAAGAACAGGCTCTGGCCGCAGCTAAATTCGTTACCTCCAACTTCCCTCTTCTCACAGCTTCCTGGCAAAACCGCATCAGAGTGATGGAGCAGTGTGGCGAGCTCGTGACGGAAAAGGACTGGGGAAAGGTGTATTCCGAACTCTCACGCTTCTACAAAAAGAATAGCGAGCTCATTGACCTGGCACAGAGTATCCAGACGTCCAAACTCATGGACGGAAAGAGCGACCTTGCCAAGAAAAAGGCCCTCAAAAAAGATACGCGCAAGATCTCTATGTTCATCGATACAGGGCGCATGGATTTGTTCTCTGATGCGCTGCGGAGGCAAGCGGAAATCCCGGCGCGCAACGGAAATGGCAAGGAACTGACTTCTTTTTTCAAACCCCTCATCAAACAGTATGCCTCGCGTGCGGATGTGCTCATGACCATCCTCGGCACTTATAAGGCCATGCTGGATGAATACGCCAAGGCTGTGCAGGGCAATGAAAAATTGAATGAGAAAAAGCGGACTGCTCTTGTGCAATCAGCCTGGCGCACCGCAGCCAAAGATGTTATGGCTTACTATGGTAAGCACGCCTACGAGACAAACGACTACTTTGCCATCAGGAAAGCTCATGACCTCATGTTCAAAGTTGCCGAATTCTGGCGCATGGCCGGTGATGAGGATCGGGCTGACGACATCGAGGATGAAGCCGAAAAAAAATTGGAAGAGAGCAAGGAGAACGCCACCTAGCAGGACGAGAGTCACTCGCTCGTATCCGCATAGTCCCGTAAGTCAACGATTTGAAGTTTCCCGAAGGTTTCTTTTTTACGCCCGGGCATGTAGCTGTAGCGCAGGCGACGTTCGTTGAGCCGCGGTTTTCGGAAGTAGTAACGATATACCTCACCGGTTTCCTTGTGGCATAGAGCATAGCGGGCTTTGCGTTCGTGCCCCGATTTAACGGGAGAAAAATCATCGCATGCACACGCGGCACGCTCTCCGGGAATCCCCAGCTCTGCGCAGGCGCGTTGCCACGCGGCCCCATGCCCCCGCTCATGGTACATCTCCCAAGCGCGGGCATGCGCCAGCTCGTGCAGCACTGTGCGGCGAATCAGCTCCGGATCCTTCGTCAAGTACGCTTCCACAAAATACCGTGAAAAAGAGATGATTTTTTCCCCCAGTCGGCAACAACCCAGGCGCTTCACTGCTCGATCCCAGCGCATGACCCACCCGGGCGATACACACAGCTCCATGCACTCTTTGGCGAACCTTTCCACATCCTCCGGGCTTTTCCAATCCCCCGCCGGCGGCAGCAGCAACAGTTCCGGAGCTTTCTGCGGCAATCGTCCCCACATGCCCGGCATTTAATCACTACCTCCCACTCGCTGCAAGCGTTTTTTATACACTTCGGAAAACGGTTATTCTTTCTCCTCTTACCATCTCACATCCACGCATCTATTCACTCTTGCCAATTGGGACGAGAAGAGTATAATGCCTGCCGACACATGGCTAGCGACCAACAGCGCTGCATTCTCGTTACCGGAGGCGCCGGTTTTATCGGCTCTCATGTCGTGCGCCATTTTGTTCGCAAGTACCCGCACTACCGCATCATCAATCTTGACAAATTGACCTATGCAGGTCATTTGGAAAATCTGATCGACGTGCAGAGCGCTCCCAACTACAGTTTTGTGCACGGGGATATCTGCGATTTGGAAACTTTGCGCGCGCTCCTGCGTGAGGAAAAGGTGGATGGCATCATCCATCTCGCGGCGGAGAGTCATGTGGATCGTTCAATTCGCGACCCTTTCCCCTTTGCGCATACGAACGTAATCGGCACGCTCAACCTGCTGCAAGCAGTGCGCGAGTGCTGGAATGGGCAATGGGAGGGCAAGCGTTTTCACCACGTCTCCACGGATGAAGTGTACGGAGCTTTGAAACCGGGGGAGACTTCTTTCGAGGAAACCGCACCGTATTCGCCGCACAGCCCGTATTCGGCGTCCAAGGCGAGCTCGGACCATTTTGTGCGGGCCTATCACGACACATACGGTCTGCCGGTGGTTCTCACCAATTCCTCAAACAACTACGGTCCTTACCAATCCCCGGAGAAACTCATTCCGCTATGCATCCACAACATTTGTGAAAACAAACCTTTACCCATCTACGGGAAGGGGGAGAATATCCGCGATTGGCTGCATGTGCAGGACCACGTGCAAGCGATTGACGAAGTCTTCCATCGCGGCCGCGATGGGGAAAGTTACAACATTGGCGGCGCCAACGAATGGAAGAATATTGATGTCGTCAAGATGCTCATTCGCTTTGTGGACGAAGAACTAGGTCGTCCTTCCGGCTGTAGCGACGGGCTCATTACGTACATCACTGACCGCGCCGGTCACGACCTGCGCTATGCCATTAATGCCGAAAAGTTGCATCGCGAACTGGGCTGGGCGCCGCAGCACTCTTTTGAGTCCGGTTTGCGAGAGACGGTGAGGTGGTATCTGGAACACGCTGACTGGGTACAGAATGTAACCGGTAGCGCTTATGAGCGCTACTACGATGAGATGTACGGCAATAAATAAATTCTTCGCATCATGAGCTCTACAAATCTTCAACCACTCCCCGGATTTCGGGATCTCGACCCCAATTCGTACGCGCTGCGTGCCTATCTGTTTCGCACATGGCGCAGCGTAGCCGAACGCTACGGCTTTGTTGAATGGGAAGGACCAACCCTCGAGCCAACCGAACTCTACCTGAAAAAAAGCGGCGGGGAATTGCCCACCCAGCTTTTTCGCTTCACTGACCAGGGAGAGAGGGATGTCTCTCTGCGACCGGAACTAACCGCCTCCCTGGGGCGCATTGTGGCGGCGAACTATCTGAACTATACTAAACCACTCAAGTGGTTTGAGATAGGTTCCTGCTTCCGCTACGAGAAGCCGCAGAAAGGGCGTCTGCGCGAGTTTGTGCAGTTTAATGCGGACGTCCTCGGGGAGGAGGGGCCGGAGGCAGATGCGGAGCTCCTGGCGCTATCGATCGACTGTATGCGCGCGCTCGGCTTGAGCTCCTCCGACTTTGTGGTGCGCGTGAGTGATCGTGAAGCCTGGCTCTCTTTTGCAGAGCGGCACGGTATCAGTCGGGAGCAAACGCCGGATTTTCTTTCCATTGTCGATAAACTCGAGCGAGACCGTCCCGAGGTTTCCGAAGAAAAATTCGCTGCTTTGGGTATTTCGCGCGAATGTGTGATGAATTTCATTCAAAGTCCACCGGAGGGAGTTTCTCCACGCTACGAGACTGTGTTTACGGAGCTACAGGCCAGGGGATTAACCGACTATGTGCAGTTGGATCTCAGCGTTGTCCGAGGACTGGCATATTACACCGGTCTCGTTTTTGAAATATTTGACAAGGCTCATAGTCTGCGTGCCGTGGCAGGTGGCGGACGCTATGACGGACTCGTGTCCACACTCACGGATGGAGCGCTCACTATGCCTGCCACCGGCTTCGCGATGGGGGATGCTGTCATTGCGCATCTCATAGAGGAATGCCCCGCTGCCCGTGCTCTGCGAGATGCGGCTCTGACGCCTCACAGCTGCGATGTTTATCTGGCGCTTGCTGCGGTGGAGATGCGACCGCAAATGCTGCTGCTGGCTTCCACGCTGAGGGATGCCGGGGTAAGGGTGGATCTGCCTCTTTCCCATACTAAACTGGTCAAACAGCTGCGTCATGCCGAGCGGCTCGGCGCCACCTACACCGCCATTATTGGCACTGAATTCCCCTCCATTGAACTCAAGCATATGGAAACACGGGAATCAAAAAAACTTAACTTAGAAGATCTTATCTGCGCGCTCATTCACCACAAGGCGGCGAGCTGAACCTCCGGGCGAACGCGTTCAGACGTCGAGGCGAGCACGAATTACAGAATTTGTGTGGATTTGCAGGATTGGTACGGATAGGGAAATTGTGGAGCGTGTGCGGGAAAAAGGTTTGGATGGATCAGACCGTTTTCCTGCTCAGCGTGGCATGTATTTCGTGCGGCCGACTGGAGGGATTTCATTTTCTCACGAATTGGCTCTGGTAATCAGCGCTTGTCAATGCCGGACATCTCTGGTATAACTTGGGGCGGATGAAACCTTTGGTCAGACTGGAGGAAAGCCATACCGCTGATGGAATATGGGAGCTATGGCGGCGAGATGGGGAACTTTCTTTGCTGCTGGATGGGACACCGGTGGCGAACACGCGCCTCTGTGGCAGTGAGGAGGAAATGGCTCGCCTGGCTCTCTCGCCGATGGCAAGGGCCGGCAAGCCTCTCGTGATCATAGCAGGGTTGGGGTTGGGATGCGGAGCCTTGTCTGCGCTCAGTGTCCTCCCTCGAATCACTGCACGCTTTATCATTGCTGAACCGGTGAAAGAAATCGTCTCCTGGTGTCGAAAGCACTGCGATTTCACCTCCTCTCTCTGGCAAGATGAACGCGTGAGTGTGGAGAACGAATCGGCTGCGGAGCTTTGCCGTGCTCGGAAAGCATCTGTCCATGCCATTTTGATGAGACACACGCACGCGCGCTGTCGGCTCGCGCAGGCGGATGCTCAAGCTTATTTTGAAGCACTAAAAGGTGGCGGGCTATTGGCCATCCTGTTGGCGGAGCCGGACAAGCGTTTGGAGGGTGTACTGCGTCGTGTGGGCTTTGACTGCAGCGTTTCCCAACTTCCCGCCGCGGCGAAAGGCAAACGAACCCTGCTGCACACTCTCGTACTGGCACGCCGCGGACGCTATATTCCCTTTGCTGAACGAATGCAACGGTCATGAACATCCCCTTCGTCAGGAGACGCCGTCGAACGACGGAAGAGCTGGAAATGCTCCGTCAGGCGGATTCCCGCGGGCTCTCGCGAGTGCTGGCGATGCTGGGGTTGATTTTCCTCGTGCTGGAATCTTTTCTGGCAATTATGCTGGTTCTGCCGGCGTGGCTTGAGTGGCAGGAGCTCGCATTTGATCGCGAATACACAGAGCAGGCACTCCAAAGGGCTCAGCAGGAGGAAGAGGAGGCTCACAATCGCTTCCTTTGGATGATGGATCCTGAATATTTTGAACAAATTGCGCGCGACCGTGCCAACCAGGCGAAAGCGGGCGAAAAGGTCATCCGCCGTGCGCGCAGTGTCAATCACGCCGCCCGGCAGGATACGCCGGCTCATCCGAAAAATTCTGCGCGTTAGCGCTTGCCGTAACGTCGGTGTCTCCCAGCATAATCTTCCAGAGCGGCATCCAATTCTTCTTCTCCAAAATCCGGCCAGAGAACCGGGGTTACCCACAACTCGGCGTAACTTAACTGCCACAGCAGGTAATTGGAAAGCCGCATCTCTCCGGAGGTTCGAATCAGTAGGTCGGGATCCGGCATGCCGGCCGTATCCAGTTGCGAAGCGAAGAGGTCGGAGGTGATATCTGATGGGGTCAACCTGCCTTCTGCAACCATGACAGCGAGATGTTGTGCGGCGCGGGTGATTTCCTGGCGCGACCCGTATGAGAGGGCAAGAGTAAGGACGAGATTTTTATTGTGCTTCGTTTTCTCCAGGCATGAGTTAAGCCGATTACGACAGGATATGGGCAACATATCCAATTCGCCGATGGCGCGCAGCTGTATCCCTTTCTGCATCATTTCCGGCAGCGTTTGCTGCAGGAAACGGTTGAGCATGCGCATCAACCCCTGAACCTCTTCCGGAGGACGTCCCCAGTTCTCTGTAGAAAAAGCATACAGGGTAAGCCATGGAATTCCACGCGCAATGCATCCATCCACCACCCTGCGCACAGCTTCGCCTCCCTTCCGGTGTCCGGCGGCGCGTGGCAGCCCCCGCCTGGTCGCCCAACGACCGTTTCCATCCATGATGATGGCTATGTGTTGCGGAGAAACACCCATGGTCAATGCAGAGAAAGAAGAGCACCGTATGAGCGACGATTTCTCAACTCAGGTCAAATTCACCGTACTCGCGCAAAATGCTCTCCACGCGCGCCACATCCTCCGGCGAATCTACCCCTGAGCCGCTTTTTCTACCGCGGTAATCCGTCTCTATAACCTTTATCTTCTTTCCGTTATATAGGAAACGCATTTGTTCCAGTCCCTCTATTGACCCCATCTCATAGGGAGACTCCGGCAGGCTGAAATAGGTCTCCAACGCCTCACGGGTGTAGGCGTACAGACCGATGTGCCTCCGCACCGGACTGAGCGGACTTGCTGCGCGTGCCTTCTCCGGCTTGCGGATAGCGGGAATGATGTTTTTTGAAAAGGCTAATGCGTATCCTTTTGCATCCACCAGCACAGTCGTTCCGCTGTAGGGAGTGCTGCGCTTGGCTTCCACGAGGCGATCGTATTCTTCCCAGTTGAGGCGAATGCAGGGGGTGAAGACATCTCCCGGTTCGCTATGCCAGGCATCGATAAGCTCCTGGATTACCCATGGTGGGCAGAGGGGATTGTCTCCTTGCAAATTGATGATGAAGTCCGGCGATTTTTCACGGAGAGAAACGGCATCTCTGCAGCGTTCTGTGCCGCTCCGGCAGGTTTCTGAGGTCATGCAGACCGGAATGTCCGCCTGCTGACAGAAGGTTGTGATGCGTTGATCATCTGTCGCCACCACGTAGTCGCAATTCGCATTGTGCCGACAGATACAGGCCGCAATATCTGCCACGCGGCGTATCATCTCCACCCCCACTATCTTTACCAGTGGTTTTCCCGGCAGCCGCGTTGAAGCGTACCGAGCCGGAATCACGAGTAATATGTTGCCATTCACACTCATCGCGCCATCATCCTACCCTATTTCTGCGTGCTTGCCAAGACAAAACGAATGCTGCCCTCGTGCGGGAAAGAATATGGGTAAAGCCGTTGTTGACAGAGGAGAATATATTTATAAATCATTTACTATGTTTGAATTGAAAAATTTAATATACGAAGTAGAAAATTCGGCGAGTCAGACTCGCGGGGTTAAGTCACTAATGCGGATTGAAATTTGCATTACAGGCGATAATTGGTTGGATAAGTCTTCGGATGAGCTGGGTCGTTTTCCTGCTTAGTGTCGTGTGCATTTCGCACACCCGGCTGGAGAAATTTCATTTTCTCGTGCGCTCGCCTGACCCTTTTGAAATGAGTCTTGCCAAGAGGGAGGGAGAATGGTAGAATGCGGCGTTCGTATCAGAGAAGCCATGAACAACAACGTAAAACCGACTCTTCTTGTGTTGGCGGCGGGAATGGGCAGCCGCTACGGGGGCCTCAAGCAGCTGGATCCCATGGGGCCAAATGGTGAGGTGATTCTTGATTACTCCGTGTATGATGCCATTCGCGCCGGCTTTGGCAAGGTGGTTTTCATTATTCGGCGTGATTTTGAAGAGGCTTTTAAGTCAAGTGTCGGCGCACGTTTCACCGATAAAATTGAGGTAGACTATGCCTTCCAGAGTTTGGATGATTTGCCGAGCGGATTCAGTGTGCCGGAGGGACGCGTGAAACCATGGGGTACGGCACATGCTCTGAGGGCGGCTCGCAGCGTGGTGCATGAGCCTTTTGGTGTGGTGAACGCGGATGACTTTTACGGAGCGGATGCTTTTGTAAAAGCTGCACAATTCCTCACTGCCGTCCCGGTGGCAGATGGCAGGGAGCATTACGGCATGATCGGCTACCCCTTGAAAAACACGCTCAGCGATCACGGAGACGTGAATCGCGGCGTCTGCGGCATTCGCGATGGCTATCTGGACAGCGTAGAAGAGTTCACCAAGATTCAGATGGAGGCGGATGGCGTTTGCCGTGGCGACAACTTGCATGGCGATCGTAAACCGGTGGATCCCGAAGGACTTGTCTCCATGAACTTCTGGGTTTTCCCAGCCAGCTTCATCGGGCAGATTGAAGATCACTTCACCCGCTTCATGCAGGGACATGGACAAGAACTAAAGAGCGAATGCTACATCCCTACCGTCGTGGATGAACTCATCCATAATGGCGAGGCAGATTGTCGCGTCCTTCGCACTGAGGCCAACTGGCTCGGCGTGACCTACCCGAGTGATAAACCCGCCGTCGTTGATAGCATTGCCAAACTTGTTGCCGGTGGCGTTTATCCCCAAAAACTTGGTTAAGAATCTCCTCTCTACATTTTCCTACCATGTTTGATCTTAAAAAAATCGCTTGCCTGTTTGATTTGCGTGCGGACTACGTTTGTGGCGCTTCCTACGGCTCCGGGCATATCAATGATACCTACCTCATCGAAGTGGATCAGGCAGGTCTGCGTGTGCATTACATCCTTCAGCGCGTCAATAGCAATGTCTTCAAGCAGCCTATAGCCCTCATGGAGAATGTGCGTCGTGTCACGGTAGAGGCTCTTCACGTGTTGCAACAGGAAGGCTGCAAAGACTCATACCGCCGTACTCTCACTCTCGTGTCGGCACTGGATGGCAAGCCTTACGCGCAGGACGAGGAAGGCAACGTGTGGCGCGTTTACACTTTTATTGGCCGTGCACGCACATACGACATGATTGAAACGCCACAGCAGTGTGTTGAGGTAGCTCGGGCGTTCGGCAACTTCCAAAAGCTTGGCGCGAATCTTCCCGGTGAGCCGCTCTTTGAGACTATTCCTGACTTTCACAACACCACCAAGCGTTTCGCTGCGTTCCAAAGCGCTTTGCAAGCTGATCCGCTCGGCCGAGCCAAAGGTGTGCAAAAAGAGATCGACTGGTTTCTATCCCGTGAGGCGGACTGCCACAGGGTCGTGAATCACCTTGCCTCCGGAGAGTTGCCCGTACGTGTCACCCATAATGACACAAAGCTTAACAATGTGATGCTGGATGATGTGACCGGTGAGGGGATCTGCGTGATTGATTTGGATACGACGATGCCCGGATCTTCCCTCTACGATTTTGGCGACATGGTACGTACCTCCACTTCTCCCGCCGCAGAAGATGAGAAGGACACGAGTCTCGTGACCATGCGTATGGAGTATTTTGAGGCTCTGGCAAAGGGTTACTGTGAGGCCGCCACGTTCCTTACCCCGTTGGAAAAAGAGTTACTGCCCTTCTCCGGGAAATTGCTCACGATGGAGTGTGGTATGCGATTCCTCACTGATTATCTCGTGGGAGACACCTACTTCAAAATCCATCGTCCGGAACACAATCTCGACCGCACGCGCACCCAGATTGCCCTTGTGGAGTCTATCGAGGAGCAAATGGGCGCCATGCAGAGCGTCATTGAGCGCTACTAGTTGCCCTCTTCTCGTCTTTTGCCGACGGACAGGGGGTGCTTTGTTGCCTGCTGCAAATGCCGGGGTGATTTCATGGTCGTCGGTAATGACTTTTTGGTGGACATCACATATTCTCTTTCCTATAATGTGACGACACGTGGAATTGAGGCGAGCACACCGCAGCATGGAGGGCTTGGCCCGTCATTGGGCCGAGAGCGCTGTTGCTTTGTGCCGTTTCATTGACGACGACGAGGAGTTGGAGGAGTACCGTGCACCTGTGACGCAAGCCCTCCATGCGTTGGATCATGATCGGCGGATCATTGCGATCGGCGGAGCTAAAAGTGGAAAATCCGAGCTTCTGAGCGGACTTGCCAGGGCGCCTGTCATCGCGCACACCGCTCTGCAAAAACACTATACTTGTTGGCGGTACTGCTGCCGAGATGGCGACGCAACCCAATCGCGTTTCATTCCTGTTCAATCTCTTGATGGGCTGGAATTGGTGGATACCGCTGATTGCGAGCAGGAGGACACACGCAAGATGTGTCAGTCTCTCATGCAGGGGGCGGATGTATTGCTCGCCGTCGTCCACGCCGCGTCTCCCGTTGACGCGCCGGTCTGGACCCTGCTTGATCTGGTTCCGAAGCGTTTGGTGTGCAGCTGTATTCTTGTTGTTACTCATACAGAAAACGTTGATGCTCAGTCGGCCCTTAAACTTAAGGATACCATGCGTAATCTGTGCAGGGCACGACTGCATTGCGCGTTGCCAACGTGTTTGTTGCCCACGCAGAGGAGTACAACAGATATGGAGGGGATACGCTCACTAGTGCAGGATATTCTGCAAGGAGAGCATGGAGTCCGGCGTTCCATCAGTACGCTGGTGGAGCGTTCACTGGAGCTGGTTGAAAAACAGAACCGCATCCTGCGTACCCGCGAATCGGTGAGCCGTACAAATAGCGGTTTTCTGGCAGGTATCGACAGGGAGATTGACAACTTTCATGCCCGGCAGGTTCTGGGCATCGAGGAACACCGTCGTAGTCTCAACGCGGTATTAATTGGAATGCTCCCGGAATTCACCAATGAGGTGCGGCATTCGTTCGGTATTCTTTTTTCGCCGGTCACTCTTCTGCGGCTCGAGATGCTGGGAAACGTGGCAGATCGAATTTTTCACTCTCTGGCGCTCACAACGCTGAATAATCATCAGGAGGAATCGGATCTGCTTTTCTGCAACTCCTGCGCAAGCCATTGGCGCAGTGTTCGCCCGCGCATGAAACGGAACCTTTCCTGCGAAATAGGCGATTTTCCAGAAGAGCAACTTGAAAAACAGATTATAGCCATACGTAATCGATTTTGTAATAACATTTACGAGCCTTTTGACACCGGGGGAATGCGCCAACGGCTCTGCCTACTCTTTATCGCGCAAGCGGAGTGGATGAATGTTTTTTTCGTACTATGCTGCAGTTTCTTGATCTTGGCAGGAACCATGGGGGCGCTCGGACAGGATGCTGCCGGGCTTGCCTGCCTGCTTTTCTCCTTGACACTCTGGGGACTTGGTTCACTGAAGCTCTATTTTGCGCGGCAGAGGATTTGTTCTGGAATTGAAGCACTTATCCGCGATTTTTGTGAGGAAATGGACCGCAATTTGCCGTCTGTGTTGGAACGCTTCATCGCTTCGCGCTTGTCAGCCTACCGTGAGCTCTACTCCGTGCCTCGTGAGAAGGTAGCCCGACAGGAAGCCCTGCTGCGCCCGCTCAAGAAGCAGCGCGATATTATTCACCTCCAACTTCGCGCTCTGCTCCCTCACCTCTGACAGCCTACATGTAACCAACCAACGGACCATGGATGATCTCTTCACACCATACGGCACCGGAATCGACGTCCATCCTGATACTCGGGGCATGCCGCTTGCCGCGCGCATGCGTCCGGAGACTCTGGAGGAAGTGGCAGGGCAAAAGCATTTGCTGGGGAAGGGCAAGCTCTTGCGCCGTGCCATTGAAACAGATCGCTTTTCCTCGCTTATTTTCTATGGGCCTCCCGGTGTGGGGAAAACGACGTTGGCTTACGTCATCGCGCGGCAAACAAGTTCGTATTTTGTGATGCTCAACGGTGTGGAATCCAATGTGAGCGAAATCCGCGATAAGATTGCTGAGGCAAAGACTCGGTTCTCCCTGCACGGACAAAGAACCATTCTCTTCGTGGATGAGTTGCATCGCTTCAACAAGGCCCAGCAGGATGTTCTGCTGCCTCATTTGGAGCGTGGCACGGTGCGGTTTATTGGGGCCACCACAGAAAATCCCTTCTTCGCTATCAATTCGGCTATGCTGTCCCGATCGCAGGTTTTCCCGTTGGAACCTGTGGCGGCGGATGAATTGGAAGCTCTTCTTCGCCGTGCAAAGGATGATCCGGTTCGCGGATTGGGCAAGATGCCACTGATTGTGGATGAGGAAGCCCTGCAGCACCTGGCTCTCAAGGCTGATGGAGACGCCCGTAAGGCTCTCACAGCGCTGGAAGTCGCCGCTCTTTCCACACCGCCAGAGAAAGATGGGCGCATCATTATCACCCTGTCAGTCGCAGAGGAATCCATCCAGCAGAAAGCTTTGCGTTACGACCGCGCCGGAGATGGGCACTACGATACGATTTCTGCCTTCATTAAATCCATGCGTGGCAGCGATCCTGATGCCGCTCTCTACTGGCTCGCCTTCATGCTGAATGCAGGGGAAGACATCCGTTTCATTGCTCGTCGGCTCGTCATTTGCGCCAGTGAGGATGTTGGTCTGGCAGATAGCAATGCCCTGCGAGTCGCTGTTGCTGCCGCTCGTGCCGCAGAGATGGTTGGTATGCCAGAGGCGCGTATTCCTCTGGCTCACGCCACGGTCTATATCGCCACCGCCCCCAAAAGCAATTCCGCCTACATGGCGCTTGAGGCTGCCTCGCAGGATGTCAAAGAAGGAAAAACCCTTGCGGTACCGGACCACCTGGCTACTTCCACGCGCAAGAAACTCGCCCGCCTGCGCGGCGCCACAGTGGAGGAAACTACCTACAAATACGCCCATGATTTTGGAGAGGAACACTACGTTCCCCAAGCGTATTTACCTGAGGGCCGCTGCTACTATCACCCCACAAACAATGGTTTGGAAAGCCGTATCGCCGAACGCCTCGATCATTTACGCAGGGACTTCCCTCAACCGGGAAAGTGAGGGAAGCGGCGGACAAGACTTCCTGCGTAATGCCTCAAAAGAAAAAGTCACCGAAAGCCGATGCCTCAAAATAAACGGTCACCCAATAGCATAGCATTTTAGTCAGGATTTGCAAGTCTTTGCTCAGAGTTGGACTCATCAAATGACTCTTCTCTTCTCTGCCTTTGTCGTTTGATGTATTCGTAGAGTTTCCTCAATGCTCTTTCTACTTTGCGACTAAGTTCTATAGGATTGAGCCCGGCGTGTTGCTCCACGAGTTTTTTATATCTCTTTGATTCCGGGTTGAGTGCGGCAAGCAGACGCTGGTAAGGCGTCTGGGGCTTGTCGTACTTGCGACTATACTTCCCGCTTCTCTTATCCCTGCATTTCGAAACTAATCGCGTGCTGGCACAAAAGTGATTCGTCAGCAAGTCGTGGTACTTATACACCTCATTGAGCAATTGGACGCATCCTTGCTCGTCAAAACGATCTTTCCCCACAAGCTCGCGCACCTTGTGGCGGTTGCGTTCCTCCGCCCTGGCATTGTCGTTCTTGTGATAAGGTCGTGAGCGCGTCACCTTAGTCCTCTTATGCTGCTTCTTCAACCAGCCCTGTAGATGGTAGTTGATAAACTCCGCTCCATTATCCGTGTTGATGCTTCGCTTAGCAAACGGCGTCTCTCTGAATATATGCCCGAAGGCTTGGCATACCCCGTACTGTCCTTTGTTCCATACGGCTCGATTGCCTGTCCAGAGCGTATAGTCATCCGTCAATGTCAGCGTCCATGCGTAGTCTCCGCTCGCATCTGAGCCTCCATGCGATACTGTATCTGCGTAGAGGTGTCCGGGCTCTGTGATGACTCGCTGTGAGTCCACCAGCTCTATACTCTTCTTAAGATTGCTCAAGCTCTCCTGCTGTGCTTTACGCGCTCCCTGCTTAATCTTTGTAGAGCGTAGCGTGCGATCTAGTGTTGCTGCCGAGATTCTAAGCGCCCATTGCAGGTTCTCATACTCTATGTGCTCATCTGCCGCATAAAAGGCAAGCCACTCCGGGAGCTGAGCGACCATGCGCTTCCCGCATGGCTGTCCCATCAAAAACCAGAGCTTCTTGATGACTTGAAGCTCTTTGAGGCCTATAATTCTTCGCCTCCCTTTTTTCTTCTTGTTGGGTGGTGCTTTCTTGCTGCTCAATAGACGAATGACTGTCTTGCGGTTCTTATAACCAGCAGATTGCATGACGTAATCGATGATTCTTGCTTTCCTGTATCGGGAGGTCACCGAGGTATATTTTTCTCTCCACACAGAAAGTAACTCTATTCTTGCTTGTTTACTCATCTTAAATGGCATATGTTTGATATTAACCCTTTATTTATGAGGCATCAAGCTTTCAGAAAATTCTCTTTTCCCGTTTTTGGCGACCCTTCGGTGACTTTGTTTTTGAGGCAATGCGCCTGCCAATCTTTTTTCCTTTTCGAGTTACTTTGTGAGTGACTTTGCGAATAGCATCTGATAGAATGTGCCCACTTGGTATGGGCAAGCTTTTTTTGACACGCGCGCCGAGCGCACTGGTTTGGGCAGTCGGTTTGGGGGTATTCCTGCTCTCGCCGAGTCTCGCGCAGTCGCTTGATACGCCCGTGCCCTCCCAGGAAGCAGCCCATCGCCGCATGGCTACTATGGATGCCATGCAGCAGCTCCAACAAGCGCGTAATGCTTACTCGGATAAACGCTATACGGAAGCTGTAGAACACTACCGCAACGCTCTCTCTGTATTGCCAAAGGGAAGCGGGACTGCTAAGCTGGATCGCTTTATTCGTGAAAGTTTGTCGGATGCTCTCGTTGCGCGCGCTATCGATTATCGCAGTGTAGGGCGCGTGGAGGAGGCACTGGAGTTTCTCAAAGAAGCTATTGAGCTGGCGCCGCAGAGCAAACGAGCTAAAACAGAGCTGGCATATACCGAGGATCCCGTCCGAACGAACCCGGCGCTTACCCCGCGGCACGTGGGGGACGTAGAGGAGGTCAATCGGTTGCTTTCTCTTGCTTTTGGCCAGCTGGATCTTGCTAATTACGACGCTGCGGAGGAAAATTTCCACGCTGTGCTGCTTATTGATCGGTACAATGAAGCGGCTGCACGCGGTTTGGAGCAGGTGCGCAACAAAAAACTGCGCTACTCCGGAGTTGCTTATGACGCCAATCGCGCTAAAATGCTTTCGGAAGTGGATGCCACTTGGGACCAGGCGCAATATGCTTCTGATGAAAAACTCCCTGATTTGCCCATTGTTACCGCTGCTGCGCCAGCCGATTCTGTAACTCAGTCTGCTGCCAAAGAGCAGGAGCTTATTACCGCTGAGCAGTTTGAAAACATTCGCATACCGAATGTTAGTGTGGAGAATGCTTCTATCACTGAGATAATCGAAATTCTACAGGGCTTTCTGCGACGTGAACAAGATCGGAATGCTCCGTCCCAACGGAAGCTTAATATCGTTGGCTCCTTCGGGTCAGAAGACACGCCCGGTTATAAGGAGCTTATGCAACAGCGCATCACTTTTAGCTACACTGACCTTTCTCTCAAAGAGCTGCTCAGCGAGGTTGCCGAGCGCTTTGGCCTCGCTGTCTACTATGTTCCTATCGGTGCGGAGCTCACCTATTCCGGCAAGGATTTTGGTCGTCTTGTGGATCGCGTGTACACTGTGCCGCCGCACCTTTTCGACAATGAGGGATCCGGAGAGAATGAGGGCGACGAGGAGGAAGATGCTTTCGCCACTGGTCGTCTGAAAGTTCGTCGCGTAGATCCTGTTGCCGCGCTTAAACGTATGGGCATCTCCTTTCCCAAGGGAGCCAGTGCCCACTACGATCCGCGTTCCCGTCGCCTCTCTATACGCAACACATTGGGCAATGTTGCTGAGCTTGAACAAAGCATCTCTGATGCTGGTACCTTGAAAGAAGATGTCATCGTCATGAGCGTTATCGTGATGGAGACCTCGCAAGAAGATCTAGAAGATTTGGGATTCGAATGGCTTCTTAACATTGGCGCCGGGGACAAACTTTTCACTGGTGGAGGCACGGCAAAAGCTGCCAGCACAGCCACTGGTATGCCACTGATCACTTCTGCTGGTGGTAATAATAGCCCCTCTGTAACTGAGGGCCTTCGCTCCGTGCGTAATGTGGCAGGCAAGGCGGATATTGAGCACTTGCTGGCTCGTGGTTCCGTGGCGGGCTACCAAAAGAGCCACACAGAAGATATGTCCCCCGCACTTTTCGGTTTTCGCGGCATTTGGTCCACAGCAGATGTAACCATGATCATGCGAGGTCTCTCCCAGAAGGGAGCTGTGGACACTCTCAGCACCCCTAAACTTGTTTTTTTCCCGGGGCGCGAAGAACAGTCCTCCATTGTCAATGTCAAGGAATTCTATTACCCCTCTAATTACGACCCCCCTCAAATCTCCTCCAGTGATTCCTACGAGGACGAAGATGATGTGGACGATGAGGGACGCTTGACGGGATGGTGGCACACGAACAGGACAGGAGGTCTTGCCATAGCCGCTCCTGCTATGCCTACTGATTTTGTGCGCTATGGCATGGAGGAAGACAATGTCGGCGGTGTCGGCTCCATTATGCAGGTACATCGCGCTGAAGTGCTGCCGGACGGCAAGCACGTTCGCTTGGCTATTACAACTTTTGTTAATGACTTTGAAGGTTTTGTGGATTGGGGGTCTCCAATTAGTGCAGGACTTTACACAGGTAATGAGCTTCGGCATATTGAGCTGACTCCCAACCATATTTTGCAGCCTATTTTCAAACGTTATCTGACTAATACCGCGCTTGTGGTAAGGGATGGAAGTGTGCTTGTGATGGGGGGCATGAAGGAAGCAAAGGTGGTGAGCTACGAGGACAAAGTGCCGATGCTTGGAGATCTCCCGCTTGTAGGGCGTCTCTTCCGCTCCTCCGGTTCAAAGAAAAAACAACGCGTATTGCTGATCTTTGCGAAGGTGAATGTCGTCACCCCCACTGGCGCTTCCAAAACTTCTCCATCCCCCCTCGATACGGAGGATTCTTCTCTCTGATTTACCTAACCTCCGTAAGCGTTGGACAATCCCCTCCTACAACAGCACGATGAGTAATGAAGTTCGGCAGGTGTGGTGGTCGCAGCCGCTCGGATATGTTTTGTGGCTGTTCATTACGCTCGTGTGTTTCACGTTGCGCAAACGAGTGCGAGGGGACGCTGAAAGGTTGCGCAGTACGCAAAGCATCGTTGCCCTTTGGCACAATACTATTTTTGTGCCCTGTTATTTTTACCGCTATGTGATTCGAGGAAAAATTTGCATGAGTATGCTCACCAGTGCTAGCAAAGATGGCACCATGTTGTCTACGGTGGCGAAAAGCTACGGCATGCGCACCGTGCGAGGCTCTGCCCATCGCCGCGGAGCAATCGGCTTCTTCGATATGTTGCGCGAACTGCGCGAAGGGATGAGCATGTGCATTACCCCGGACGGGCCGAAGGGACCGTGCTACAAGTGCCGCCCGGGCGTCATTAAACTTGCTTCGACAAGTGGTCTTTCCATCACCCCACTGCGGTTCAAATTCGGCGCATGTCTGCGCACACGCACATGGGATCGCTTCCACATTCCTCTTCCTTTTTCCCGAGTGGAAATGGAAATATGCCCACAAATCTCGGTGCCGAAAGACATCACTGAAGAGGATCTCGCTTCTTACTGTTCCCGATTGGAACAGGCTCTTGGCGGTGATTGAACTTCTCCATTTTTCCTTTACCCAATTCAAACAAAAAACATCGCAATGATCACCACTATTCTGGATGGGAAAAAAACAGCGGAACTTGTTCGCAACGCCCTTCTTGCTCCCATTGCACAGCTTATCCAAACCGGTCATACGCCAGGGTTAGCCGTCGTGCTCGTGGGAGATGATCCGGCTTCTCGCGTGTACGTAAATTCAAAAGTGAAGGCCTGCGAGCAGCTGGGCATCTACTCCCAAAAATGGGCTCTCCCGACCGAGACTACACAGGCAGAACTGCTGGAGCTGATTCGGAAACTCAATGAGGATCCTCGCATTCACGGTATCCTTGTGCAGAGCCCCCCTCCGCCGCACATTGATGAGGCGGAAGTCATCCGTCACATCGATCCTCGTAAAGATGTGGATGGTTTTCACCCGGTGAATGTGGCCAAACTTGTGCTGGAAGATCCATCCGGCTTTGTTCCGTGCACGCCGCTGGGCTGCATGGAGCTGATCAAGAACTACGGTATCCCTACTGCGGGCAAACACGCTGTGGTACTGGGTCGCAGCATGATTGTAGGTAAGCCGATGGCTTCCCTGTTGGTAGGCAAAGCGGCTAACGCCACCGTCACGATCGCTCACTCCCGCACAAGAGATCTCGCAGAGGTGTGCCGCAGTGCGGATATTCTCGTGGCAGCCGTCGGAAAGCCGGAACTTGTGAGGGCAGACTTTATCAAACCCGGGGCTGTCGTCATTGATGTGGGCATTAACCGCGTGGAAGATGCCACTGCTCCACGCGGTTACCGGCTTGTGGGGGACGTGGACTTCTCGGCAGTGCAGCCGCTTTGCTCCGCTATCACCCCCGTGCCGGGTGGCGTAGGGCCCATGACAATTGCGATGCTTATGTCCAACACGGTGAAAGCTTGTCGGCAAATCAGCGCTGGCTGACGCATCAATTTTATCTGGAAATCCAACTTTGGATATGCTAAAAGGAAAGACTGAATATGAGCGATACCCCTCCCATCTTTGACAACGTCGAGCGTTATCTGGAGCTGAGCAAGAGTGTGTTCAGCCCCGCTCTCTATTTAGGCGTTGGCATGCAGCCTTACTGGATGAAGGCTGCTGCTTATGCACCCATTCAATCCGATGCGCCCGTCCTGAGCGCGGAGAATATGCAGAAACTCGTGGCAAGCTGCACTACGGAACAACAACGTCAAACTTTGGAAGAGAAAGGTGCAGTCGATTTTGTTTCTTCCTGTTCCGTCGGCAAATACCACGCCTATATTTACAAGCAGGATGCCGGCCCGCTCATGGTACTCGTGTGGCTTCATGTAGATGCTTTTCTGCAGCAGGGGATTGATTGCGATTGTTCGGATATTCACCTTCCTACGGCCTGTGCGCCAACGTGGCGGCGTTTCGGCACGTTGCAACCTATGTGGGAAGGTGCACCTATCCTCACCCAGGAGGATACCTGGGCACTCGTCGATAGTTTTCTGGATGAAAAAGAAAGGGGCCGCCTTAAGGAGCTCGGCGATTTGGACTTTGCGTATGCCAATGCCAGCGGTCGCTATCGTACCTCTGTCGTGCAGCAGCGTTTGGGCTACGACCTTGCGTTTCGCATAATCAACAGCCGCATCCGCACCATGAAAGAGATCAATCTCCCGGAGGAATATGTGAAACCTCTCACTCGCTTCACCAACGGGTTGATTCTCGTGACGGGGGCTGCTGGCTCCGGCAAGTCCACCACGCTGGCGAGTATCATTCAATTTATCAATGAAGATCGCCGTGATCACATCATCACTCTGGAAGATCCCATTGAGTCTGTTTTTGTGCCTGCCGGTTGCCAGGTGAATCAACGCGAGGTGGGACGCCACACGGAATCCTTTGGACGTGCTTTGCGCGCTGCCCTGCGTGAGGACCCGGATGTAATCATGGTAGGAGAAATGCGCAGTCTCGAAACCATTTCTCTGGCGCTTACGGCGGCGGAGACTGGTCACTTAGTACTCGGCACGCTGCACACAGGATCTGCCGCTCGTACGATTGATCGTATTTTGGATGCTTTCCCAGTGGAGGAGCGCGAACATATCCGCGTGATGGTCTCGGAATCCTTGCGTGGAGTACTCTCCCAGCAGCTTGTCCCTAGAAAGGACGGAACCGGACGTGTGATGGCACTTGAGATGCTGGTGAATACCTCTGCTGTGGCTAACTGCATCCGCGAGGGCAAAACCTTCATGATTCCTGGTATCATCCAAACCGGCAAGGCGCAGGGCATGCGCTTGATGGATGATGCGTTGCAGGGACTTTATTTGGATGGCATCATTAGTGCCGAAGAATGCATCACCCGCGCTGCCGATCTCAGCAGTATGGAAAATTTCCTCAAGGCCCATCCGGAGAAATCCTCCGCTGAAGCTGCCGCTCCTGCCGCAGCTGATTCCACTGCCCGATAATTGTGCACACCCTGAAACTTTCCTGATACCATGGAACCAAAAATCCACACATACTTCAAAAAACTCGTTGAGCTCGGTGGGTCTGATCTCCACCTTTCGGAAGGACAGCCGCCCAAGCTGCGCGTGCATGGCGATATCACTCCCGTTGATGAGCACACCCTCACGCACGAGGACATGGTCGAACTGATGGAACCCATTTGTCCGGAAAAGCTCTGGAAAGCCTTCACTGAGGGAGGTGATGCCGATTTCGCTTATGAGATGGATGAGAGTTCTCGCTTCCGCTGCAACTACATGAAACAACAGCGTGGGTACTGCTGTGTCTTCCGTATCATTCCCACGAAGATTCTTACCCTCGAGCAGCTGAATGTGCCTGAACAGATCAAGCGCTTCGGCGAAATGCGCTCTGGGCTTGTGCTCGTCACCGGTCCCACTGGTTCCGGCAAGTCTACCACACTGGCTGCTCTCATTGACTATATCAATACTAATTTCTCCCGCCATATCATCACCATTGAGGAGCCCATCGAATTCGTGCACCCTTCCAAAAGGAGTCTCATCACTCAGCGCGAGGTGCCCACCAATACTCCATCCTTCGCGGATGGTCTGAGAGCTTCCCTGCGCGAGGACACGGATATCGTGCTTGTGGGTGAGATGCGCGATCTGGAGACCATCTCTCTAGCTCTCACAGCGGCAGAGACCGGTCTGCTCGTCTTCGGCACGCTGCATACGAACAACGCTCGCAAAACAGTGGATCGTATTATCGATGTTTTCCCTGCTGAACAGCAAGCACAAGCTCGCACGATGCTTGCCGGTTCCCTGCGTGGTGTGGTGGCTCAGTTGCTGATGAAGCGTTGCGACAAGCCGGGGCGCGTGGCAGTGAATGAGATCCTTTTCGCCACTCCCGCCGTCTCTGCCATTATCCGCGAGGGCGCCACGCAGAAGCTCTCCGATGTCATCGTTTCCGGTAAAGCTCAGGGTATGCAATTCATGGATGATGCTATTTGGCAAAAACTCCAGCAGGGACTCGTTTCTCCTCATGAGGCGTACATGAAATCTATCGATAAGGCGCGCTTCAAGAACTTCCTTCCGTTGGAGGATGCCGCCATTGCCAACGCGGGCGGCGCCTAGTGTTAACACGCTCGCTTTGCTTTTGTGAACGGCGTAATTGAGGTCTCCGTGTGAGGAATTCTTACGATGATTTGCCCGGGAGAGTCGGCGACAGGCAAGGGGTCGATTTACACTTGTTTGCAAGTGCAGGCTGCTCTATACTTAAGCCATGCCGATCAGCGAAGAACTTTTTGAGCGGGCGTGTAGGGTTATTCCAGGTGGGGTGAACTCGCCGGTGCGGGCGTTCAACCGGCTCGGGCGCGCACCTTTTTTTGTGGATTCCGCAAAAGGCGCGCACTTATGGGATGTGGACGGCAGGGAATATATCGACTACGTAGGCACATGGGGGCCAGCAATCCTCGGGCATGCGCCGGAATGTGTGGTACAAGCCGTGCAGACCGCTGTAGTGAAAGGGACTAGTTTCGGTACTCCTACTCCAGTAGAGGTGGAAATGGCGGAGCTTATCTGCCAACTTATGCCGAGCATCAAAAAGGTGCGTATGACTAATAGCGGGACCGAGGCTACCATGAGCGCCGTGCGCCTGGCGCGCGGGTTTACAGGACGCAAGTTGATTGTAAAATTTGCTGGTTGCTACCACGGGCACGGAGACAGCCTGCTGGTTGCAGCCGGCAGCGGAGCACTTACGCATGGGCAGCCGGATAGCGCGGGGGTGCCGCCTGAGCTGGCAGAACTCACCATCGTGCTTCCTTTTAATGATGAACAAGCCGTGCGTGAGGTATTCCGTCATCGAGGGAGGGAAATAGCGGGAGTCATCGTGGAGCCTTACCCTGGAAATTCGGGGTTTTACTTGCCTCGGCCGGGCTTCTTGGAATACCTGCGTGAAGTGACTGCGCACCACAATGCCCTGTTGATTTTTGATGAAGTGATGACCGGGTTCCGTCTTGCCTCCGGGGGCGCGCAGCAGTTGCATAGCATCGAGCCGGATCTTACCACTCTCGGTAAAATCATCGGTGGAGGTTTGCCGGTGGGAGCCTTCGGTGGACGAGAGGACATCATGGATTGCATCTCTCCGCTGGGGGGAGTGTACCAAGCCGGCACGCTGAGTGGCAATCCCCTGGCGATGGCAGCAGGTGTAGCTCAACTCAAAGACTTGGTGGCAACGGATGCGTGGGCACGGCTGGAATCTCTGGGTGCGAGACTGGAGAATGGCATGCAGCGCGCTCTGAAGGACGCCAAGAAGCATTTTACGTTCAAACGCTGCGGCTCCATGTTTTGTTTGCATTTCACGGAGAGGGATGTGGTGGATCTCGCAAGCGCGCAGAGCGCTGATTTCGTCGCTTTCAGGCGTTATTTTCTGAGTATGTTGGATCAGGGAATATTCATTGCGCCTTCACCGTACGAGACGGGTTTTCTCTCTACCGCCCATAGCGAGGCAGATGTGGATGCCACCATCGCTGCAGCGGAGCGTGCCTTGCGCGGATGACGATTTCTTTCGCCACATCGCGCAACGCTTCCTGCAGGTCAAATCTCATTTTCTGATGCGGATTGCTCTGTGTTGCGCACAAAAGGGATTGCAAGGTGGATACAAGTCTGTTACCATGAGCGGCGCTATGAAAATTGCTGTCATCGGAAAAGGCGGACGCGAACACGCGCTCATCAAAACGCTTGCAGCCTCTCCCGTCCAACCGCAAATCTTCTCTTTCCCTGGCAGCGATGCCATCTTTCAGGTTGCTCGATCTATCCCCGTCAAAAACCTGCACGAACTCATCGAATGGATGAAGGCGGAGGGAATTGACCTCTGCCTAGCGGGGGAGGAAAGCTATCTCGTGAAGGATGAAGGGTTGGCCAATCTATGCGCCGAGGCGGGAATCCCCTGTTGGGGACCGTGCAAGGAGAGTGCGCAACTGGAAGCATCCAAGGACTTCGCCAAGCAATTTCTGATGCGTCACGGCATACCAACCGGGCGCGCGCAAACAGTGAGCAGCGCGGATGAAGCACGGGTGGCAATCGGCGGACAATATCCAACTGTGCTGAAGTTCGATGGGCTGGCTGCGGGCAAAGGCGTGGCAGTGTGCCCGGATGCGACGAGTGCGGAAGCATTCCTCTCCGAGGTTTTTGTGCAAAAACGTTTTGGCGAAGGCAGGCTTCTCGTGGAAGAATTCCTCACCGGTCCGGAAATCTCTATTTTTGCTGCGGTTTGCGCTGAGCGCTACCTCATCCTATGCCCGGCGCGTGACTACAAACGGCTCAAGGATGGCGACGAGGGACCAAACACGGGGGGGATGGGAGCTGTAGCGTCGCGTCGACTCGCAGATGCCGCCACGCTGGAGGTGATTGAGAAAACCATCGTAGCGCCTACGGTAGCGGGGCTCAGCAAAGACGGGTTGCCATACCGTGGTTTTCTGTATTTCGGGCTGATGCTCACACCAGACGGTCCGAAGGTGATTGAGTACAACTGCCGATTTGGGGATCCGGAATGTGAGGCGGTGATGCCGCTCCTGCGCGGAGATTTGGCGAGTTTCTGTTTATCCGGAGCTCGAGGTGAATTTAGACCGGACCTTATTGACTTTTCGGAGGATTGGAGTGTTTGCTGTATCCTCGCTTCCGCGGGTTATCCGGTCTCCTCCCACAGTGGCGACACAATCTCCGGACTGGAAAACGTCGAAACTCCTGTCTTCCACTGCGGCACCAAGCGTGTGGGGAATACCTGGCAAACCGCCGGGGGACGTGTGCTGGCAGTCGTCGCAACCGGTAACACCTTGGACGCCGCCCGCACCGCTGCCCATCATGAGGCCGATAAGATCAGCTTCGACGGTTTGCAACGCCGCAGCGATATCGCTTACAAAAACATCTGACCAAAAACATGAAAAATCTGACTGATCAATCCGTTCAATTTCTGCACGAGCTCCTGCGTACCCCGTCGCCTACGGGTATGGAAATTCAGGCGCAACGCCTCTGGGCATCCTACATCGCGCCTTACACCTCAACGCAGGAATGCGACGCCTACGGGTCCACCTGGGCCACTCTGAAGAGTAGGAGAAAAAACGCCCCTACCCTTATGCTGGATGCTCACGCCGATGAGATCGGCTTCTCCATTCGCCATATCACCGATGATGGTTTCGCGTACGTCGAACGTCTCGGCGGCAGCGATGTCGCTATCGCCCGCGGACGCCGCCTGCGTTTCTTCGGCAGAAAGGGAGATGTACTGGGTGTCATCGGCAACACCGCTATCCACATCCGCGAGGATCTTGATAAAGCACCGAAACTCTGGGAGCTCTACGTGGATTTCGGCTGCAGCTCGAGAAAGGAAGTGGAGGAAATGGGGCTGCGCGTGGGAGACCGCGCCGTATATTGCGATGAGCCGCTTATGCTCAATTCTCGCCTCGTTTGCCGCGCGCTGGATGACAGACTTTGTGGGTTCATCACCGCAGAAGTGGCACGTGCACTGCACGAGCGTAGGATTCACCCTGCTTGGAATATCGTTTTTGCCAACAGTGTGCAAGAAGAGGTTGGCTGCATTGGCGCAGAGATGGTGACTTACCGACTGAATCCGGATGCCGCCATTTGCCTGGATGTCACTCATGCTACCGACACCCCTGGACTGACAGCCACACGTTACGGTGAAGTGAAGCTTGGTCTGGGACCCTGTCTCTGCATTGGTCCTGCATGCCACCCGTCCATCAATTCCCGGCTCGAAAGTATCGCGGAGGAGAAAAACATCCCCTTGCAACGAGAAACGTCCGGGCGCACTACGGGTACAAATACTGACTCTATTTTCCGCTCACGCGGCGGCGTACCCGCCACAAATCTTTCTCTGCCCCTGCGCTACATGCACAGCCCGGTGGAGACTGCCGAACTGGCAGACGTGGTAAATACGGTGGAGCTGCTCGTGCAGTTTATCGCATCGCTCAAGCCTGGCGACACTTTCCGACACACGCTGCGCTGATTTAAACGGAGCGGTTTATCAATAGAGACGCATTAAGCGTGTTCCCGGGCGAGACGACTAAACCTCAACTGCACGGCCGTGGCCGACAGTGCGCTGGGAAACGCATGCACAACATTTCCTGGAACGACACCGTTATTGACCCGTACGCTGCTTATATCTATCACGGAGAGCCTTATAGTTTTCACGGTTGAGAACGACCTGGTCGAGAGCGCGGGAGATTTCCCCGGCTAATTCGCCGTCTCCCTGCTCGGTTTTGGCAAGTTCCTGCAACGACTGCACCACCCAGGTCCAGTCGAACAAGTTGTTCATGGCCCGGACAAATGACTGCTTTTGCTTGCGGGCTTTCTCAATATCCTCACGCTTCTTCACCAGATCTGCATATTGAGGAGAATCCTCACCGACGAATTCTGAAGAATCCGGATCCGTCTTGGCAACCACATCACTCCACCCTGAAATATCCGTGTTGAACTTATCGTAGACCATGTTGATGAGCTTTCGAGCATCCTCAGGCTTGCGGTCGCGATTTTGGCAGAGCACGGCCTCAAGCATTGCATGCACCTGTTTCTCCTTCTTCGGGTCACCCGCTGCCTTGGATTTGAGATCTTTGGTGAGGAATTCTACCACGCTGTCATCCTGGTAATTAGCGAAGAAATCAAAGACATGGCGCCACTTCGCCGGGTCCTGCGCCTCCTGCTTGTAGAAGGCAAGAGCTTTTGGAGAGCAAGCCCGCGCAAGGGACGAAGCCAGCGCAGCACGCCTGGATTCAGGAATCAGATCGAAAATCTTGTCGCCCAGCTCCTTCTTCTTCTGCGGATCATCCATCAGATCTATCACATTGCTCAAACACCGGGAAAGTGTCGTTGCCAGTGTGGAACTCATCTCCGGATTTTTGAGCAGATCCGTGATCATCGGCACATCCTTTTCTGTAATGCGCAGCCCCATTGTCTCCCAGATGTAGGAAAGTATCTCATCGCGGTGCACAAAACCCTTGGACGGCATCTTGGCGACCATTTCGGCGAGGTGCAGTAGTTTTTCGTTCACATCCTTAATATCCGCTACGGCGAGACGCTGAATCAACCAGCGATAAAGAGCTGGCTTAATTTGTTTGACATCCTTTTCCAAGCGGTCGAAAATCATTTTAGCAGACTCATTGTTGTCCTCCGCCGTGATACCGAGCAGAAGACATGCCAACTTCGCGACACCCTCCGGGTCTCCCCCCAGCATGGGTTTTCCTTTCTCGTCTTTCATGTCGGGATTCACCACAACATCCATAAGAAACGTGGCGTCCTGCAGGCTGCAATGCACATCCACATTCTTCTTCTTAGCATCTGCCGAGCTTTCCACTCCGCTCATATTGATCTGCTGAGCGCGTTGCAACAGAGCCATGATACGGGCATTGCGAGCCCTTGCGCGTTCCTGAATAGCTTGTTCTTTCAGCACTTTCACGCCGCACACTCCGGCAAACACTCCAAACACTACCGTCGCCACCCAGAATCCTTTGCGTTTCCAGATGGGCGGTCTCTCTGCAGCTCGGCGCAATTGCTCCAGGTAAGCCGCCTCCACCGAGCTGATTCCTTCAGCAGCCTGATCCTTCGCTGTTCCTTCGGCAAGGGATTTATCGGGTTGAGGAATGGGTTTCTCAGCTGGCTTCTCTACCGCCCCGGTCGATCCTTTTTTCACCATGGCCGGTTTTGCTATTCCCAGTTTGGCTCCGACAGGAGTCAGCCTCCCAGCCGGTTTCAATGGTGTAACTGTAGAGGCGGATTTCAGAGCCGGCACCGGCGACGGCCCAAGTGCGGGCTTCGTACTGAGTCCAGGTTTTGTGGCAGACACGGTGGAGGGAGAAAGAGTTCCGTCGTTGCCTGACGGTGGAGGAACGGTCCCAATCTGCGAAGCCTGTTGTTTCTGCAATTCAGCCATCTGCCGATTATATTCCTCCATCTGCCGATGGTATTCAGCCATTTGCCGGTTATACTCCTCCATTTGGCGCTCATAATCGGCTTGCGCGGAGGCGTTCTCCACGGAGGCGGTTGCTTCAGGTGCTACTTCAGGTGCTACTTCAGGTGCTACTTCGGGTGCTACTTCGGGTGCTACTTCGGGAATTTCCCCTGCCGGTGTGGGGGTGGGTTCAGCAACGGGAGCAATAACAGGGATTGTTTCGGCAGACTCACGCGCAGGCACGGCCTCTGAAACGGGAGCAGCGGAGACAACAGGTAGGGAGGTAGTCGATTTCACTTCCTGAGGCCTGCTCTTGGCAAGGGGGGCAGGCGCTTTGGCTGTGGCAGCTTTTCCGCCGATAGTTTTCAATCGCGGAATAGTAGTGGGCGCAGTTCCGGACGCTTTCAGACGTACTGAAGGCACGGCTGCCGAGTTTTTTTTGAGCAAGGGTGCGGCCATAGAAAAAATAGTAGAGCTACACTACGCATGATACACCCTGACAGAAGGGAAGGCAACAACAGAGTACGCACGAATTGATTTTTTGCGTTCTTCTGCCTAAATTCCTCTTGGCAGCACACAGAAAGTGTTTGACTTAGTCCTCCCTTTTGCGTAGAATGCAAGATGCGCTGGGAGAATCCGCTCTGCGCACGCGGTTGTACTACCCACAACACCCCCTTTCCCGTGTACTCCAACGAACAATACCTTTTAGAACTCCTCGTAGAGGCAGGAGCCTTGGATCCCTCCGTCCCGGAGAGCATCCGCGCCGAGATCGGACCGACGGAGAGTGTGATCGAAAAAATTGTGAAGGACGGTCTACTTTCGCGAGACTACATCGCGCAGGTTGCGGCCAACAGTTCCGGACTTGAATTTGTCGATCTGAGCGCTTTCGATGTCGACCCTGGTATCCTGGCGCAAGTGAACGGAGAATTGGCGAGACGCGTCAACTTCCTGCCTATCGGGGATGATGGAATTTCTCTCCAGGTTGCCATTGCGGATCCTTTTGCGATGGAGACTCTGGACAGTCTGCCGCAGTTTTTGGGAAGGGATGTCTCCTTCTTTGTGGCGGCGGAGGACGCTTTGTCCAGAGCCATCGACAAGTATTACCCGGAAAAGAAGACTACGGCTGGCGATGATGAATCTCCCATCGTTACATTGATTGACGAGATGTTTAATGAGGCACACGCGATGCGTGCATCCGATATTCACATTGAGCCGATGGAGGATCGCGTTCGAATCCGCTGCCGTGTGGATGGGCGCCTGGTGGAGGTGGCTACCCACCCGAAGAAACTTCTCGGTTCCATCGTAGCTCGTATCAAGGTGATGAGTAACACCATGAGCATTGCAGAAAAACGCGTGCCTCAAGACGGTCGGATTGAGCTGAATTTGAAAAACGGCAGCCATATTGATCTGCGTGTCAGTACCGTTCCTTCCAACCACGGCGAATCCGTCGTCATGCGTATTCTGGACAAATCTGCGTTGGCATTGGGACTCCCTCAGCTTGGATTCCTTTCGGATGATGAGGCAACTTTTGATCGCTTGGTTACTTTGCCGGACGGGGTGATCTTGGTGACAGGGCCGACGGGTTCCGGCAAGACGACGACGCTGTACGCCTGTTTGAATCATCTGAATCGACCGGATAAGAAAATCATTACCGCTGAGGATCCTGTGGAGTACGAATTGCCGGGTATTAACCAAGTCATGATTCGCAGCGAAATTGGCATGACATTCGCTGCCGCCCTGCGCGCCATGCTTCGACAGGCGCCGAATATCATCATGATCGGTGAGATTCGTGATGGAGAAACTGCCGGTATCGCTATCCAAGCTGCCATGACCGGTCATCTGGTGCTTTCCACCCTGCACACGAATGACGCGCCCTCATCCGTGGCTCGTCTTGAGGATATGGGAGTCGATCGCTTCCTCATTGCTTCTGCTGTGCGAGCAGTGATGGCGCAGCGTCTCTGCCGCTGCCTGTGCAGCTGCAAAATCGACGGATCACTTACCGCCAAGCAGGCACAATTGCTCGGCATTGAACAGGACCGACCGGTAAAGGTCCCCCGCCCCGGGGGCTGCGAAAAATGCCGTGGTAGGGGCATGAAGGGACGCATGGGCATTTTTGAAATTTTTGAAGTGAGCGATGATGTGCGCGAACTCATCAACTCCAACCTCTCTTCCGCGCAATTGCGCAAACGGGCTCGAGAGCTGGGTATGCGCACCCTGCGCGAAGACGGTATACGGAAAGTACTCGCCGGTCGCACCTCAGCGGATGAGGTTATCCATGTCACCACTGGCGATGCCAGTTAACTCTTTTCTTCCTTCCCACATACGAACCCCATTATCCCTTCTCCAGCGTCATGGACAACCAGCAAGTACTCGAGGTTTTCATCAACGCCGGCCTTATAGACCGCGCGCTCTCCAAGGATATTCTAGAGGAGCTCGCCAACAGTGGTAAAGAAATCTGGGAGATGCTCATGGACTTCGGTGTCGTTCCCTCGCCGGAGGATTTTTGGAACGTTATTGCCACGGAGGTCGGTGCTACCTACATCTCGTTAAAAGACTTCACGCCGGCGCCAGAGGTTTTGGCCATGATCCCGGCAGCACAAGCTCGCATGCATGGCGCTCTGCCCGTCACCTACCAGGAGGGAGAGGGGCTTTA
Source organism: uncultured Akkermansia sp. (assembly GCA_947631275.1). Taxonomy (GTDB): domain Bacteria; phylum Verrucomicrobiota; class Verrucomicrobiia; order Verrucomicrobiales; family Akkermansiaceae; genus Akkermansia. The sequence goes on along the minus strand of CANRKR010000001.1, from coordinate 69,812 downwards.
TGTCTGTCTGGAAGATCCTCTGAATCCGCAAACTATTGATGATTTACGCATTCTTACCGGTAAGGATATTTATCTCTACGTGGCGGCAGATTATGAGGTGCGCGCTCGCATCGCAGAATACTACGGTGGTGCGGAGGCCGCCATGGGCGATCTCATGAAGGACCTCGCCTCCATGAGCATCAGCAGTGTTGATGGCACGGAAGAAGCTAGTGCTGCTCCTATCATCAAATTCGTCAACCTCGTCATTACCCAGGCCATCAAAGAGAAGGCTTCTGACATTCATTTAGAGCCCTTTGAACATGAATTCAAGATCCGCTATCGTGTGGATGGGGCTCTGTACGAAATGGCGCCGCCTCCCATTCATCTCGCCTCCCCCATCATCTCGCGGGTGAAGGTTATGGCCGGCATGGATATTGCAGAGCACCGCGTGCCGCAGGATGGTCGTATCATGATGCGCGTGGGGGAAAATAGTGTGGACATGCGTGTCAATTCTCTCCCCACTCAGCACGGCGAATCGGTGGTGATGCGTGTGCTGGATCGCAATAGCGTAAGCCTTGACCTCAATAACCTGAATCTTTCCCCTGCGGTGCACGAATACATTCTGGATACTGTCAATATGCCGAACGGGATTTTTGTGGTCACCGGTCCCACCGGTTCCGGCAAGACGACGACGCTTTATGCTGCTCTGCGTGCCATCAACACTGAGGATACCAAGATACTCACCGCTGAAGATCCGGTGGAGTACGACATCGATGGCATCGTGCAGATTCCTATCAATGAAGGCATCGGCGTGACCTTCCCGCGCGTCCTGCGCGCTTTCCTGCGTCAGGACCCGGATCGCATTCTCGTGGGGGAAATTCGAGATACCGACACGGCGCAAATCGCTGTGCAGGCAGCCCTGACGGGGCACCTCGTGCTTTCCACCCTGCATACGAATGACGCGGCGGGCGCCGTCACACGATTCATCGACATGGGGGTGCAGCCTTTCCTCCTGGCTGCTACAATGCTCGGAGTGCTGGCGCAGCGCCTCGTGCGCACGATCTGTCCGTACTGCAAGATACCTTATACTCCTTCGTCCAGTCTCCTGAACCAACTTGGTATCAGCCCGGAACTCATTGCCGCCCAGCAATTCTTTACCGGTTCGCGTTGCGACAAGTGTGGCAACACCGGCTACAAGGGGCGAAAAGGTATCCACGAGTTGCTACACTGCTCAGACCCCATCAAGGAGCTTATTACTAAGAATGTTCCCTCAGTCACCCTCAAGCAGAAAGCTATCGAGTTGGGGATGCATACTCTGCGAGAGGATGGCATTCAGAATATTTTTGAGGGCAATACGACTATTGAAGAAGTACTTCGGTACACTTGATCTTATGCGTCGAAATACCATCACGAAAAAGCCAACAACTCCGCTTCCTGCATCTCTTAATTCATCTCATTCATCTTATGCCTAATTTCAAATATACCGCGCTTGACCAGAACGGCGCAGAAAAAACCGGAATCGTCTCGGCTGACAACAAGATAGCAGCCATGGAAATGGTGCGTGCGCAGGGATTGCTCGTGCGCGAATGCGTGGAGGCGGACGCGGCCTCCTCTCCGGCTCGGGCAGAAAAAGCTCAGGATTCTTCCGGCAAGAAATCCAGAGGCAAAAAAAAGTCCGGACAAGGCAAAGCAGGAGCCAGTGTGAGTCAAAAAGAGCTCATGATTTTCTCGCGCCAACTTGCTACGCTGATTGATGCTGGTCTGCCGTTGCTTCAAAGTTTGCAGGTACTCAACAAACAGGAACCGAACCCTAATCTGCGCGCTACCATAGGCTCCCTGGCAGATGCTGTACAGGGTGGCTCCACTTTCTCAGACGCCCTTTCCACCTTTCCAAAACTTTTTAATCGCCTCTTCGTAAACATGGTGAAAGCCGGTGAGATCGGCGGCGTTCTGGAAGTTGTGCTAAAGCGCCTTGCCGAATACCAGGAGAAGGCAGGTAAATTGCGCGGCAAGATCGTGTCTGCGATGGTTTATCCTATGATCATTATGGTTATCGCCGTGGGCATCCTCGTTTTCCTCATGCTCGTCATTGTGCCGAAATTCAAGCAGATGTTTGAGGGACAAAATATGGAACTGCCCGCTTTTTCACAGTTTGTCTTCAACTTCTCGGATAACTGTATGGCCACGGATGTCATCCCCTTTGTGCCGAATGCTTTTCTTGCTATTGCGCTCATCGTGGGGGCTATTGTCTTTCTCACTCTTTGGCGCCGCACGCCGAAAGGCGGTCGCGTGGTAGATAACATGATGCTGAAAATACCCAAGCTTGGTCACCTTAACCAAGTGAACGCCGTTGCTCGTTTCTCCCGTACTTTTGGTACGCTGGTCTCCTCTGGTGTGCCTATCCTGCAAGCCCTCAATATCACTCGCGATACTTCCGGCAATATCATTGTGGCCGACGCCGTTTCAAAAGTACACGACGCTGTTCGGGAGGGTGAGTCGATTGTCACTCCCATGACTACGAGCAATATTTTTCCACCCATGGTTCTCTCCATGGTGGATGTGGGCGAAGAGACGGGTAGATTGCCGGAAATGCTTATGCGCGTGGCAGATGTCTATGATGAGGAGGTGGACAATTCCGTCACGGCTCTCACAGCTATGCTGGAACCCCTCATGATCGTAGGCCTCGCCGTAGTGGTCGGCAGCATCGTGCTCGCTATGTTCATGCCCATGATGGAAATTATTAAGAACGTATAATCGGCGTCGGAAGCTCAGTTCGTCCAGACTCCGTGTAGCGTTTTCTGTGTCCAATTTACATTTTTTATGAGACTTCATCATTCGTCCGTTCCTGCCACGCATGGATTCACCCTCGTTGAGGTATTCGTGGTTATCGCGATTCTTGCCGTATTGGGCGCCATGACCTGGCAGGCTGCCGGTATGATCAACAACCGAGAGATGAACAAAACAGCGGAGATACAGGTGGCTCAGTTAGAAACAGGTTTGAATGCATACCGCACCGACTATGGTGACATACTGCCAGGTGGCAACGGTAACGAATGGAGTTCGCATGTCCTATACACCATGCTGAGTTGCGATGCAGACGGTGATGGAGAAGCCGACATCGAGAAAGCAACAGGAGAACGACTTGCTCCTTATTGCGATGGGATTGTTCCAATTGAGGACATCAAAAACATGAGCGAGGTTGTCAATGGTATCCCCGCCATTAGAAAAGCGATCAAGCAGACTGGCAAGAAGAAAAAGAAGAAATCCTTTGTGATACTTGACCCGTGGGGAGGGATTTATCGATATCGGCTCGGTTACGAGATGAAAAATGCAGAAACCAAAGAGCCCGGCGAAGGTGTCAACCCGGATTTTGATATCTACTCCCTCGGCGCAGACGCTCTTGGTGATTGTAAAGACGACAAGGGCGACAACGAAGACAACATCTCCAACATTCGCTCCTGGCGATAACGCAGTGTATTTATGTGCCGGGAATAGGCGCAAATTCCACGCCGTTTTCATCGGTCGCGTGGGAGACCTCGTGCAAAAGCATTCGCATTTGGCGGGCGTTCGCTCTGATGTGCTCGACTTTGTACTTGATTTATGGGGCGAAATAGGCTTGAATGACGGGGTATGAAGACGTTTTTTTTCACGGGGCTTTGTGTGGTGATGGGAGCGGGACTGCTCACGGCTTGCGGGGAGTGCTCCTGCAAAGGAAACAGCGACTATCTGCGCGACGTGCCGGTGACGCATTCTCAGCGTTTTGATTGAAGCAAAGTTAAGGCAGATCCAGAGGACATGTCCTTTGATATCCGTGAGAAAACAGAAACAAAACCGCAGCGGACTCTGCTGGTGGGGATCGGATTGCCGGGCGAGAAAAGCAGGGAGAGGGACGCCCTGCTGGAGGAGCTGGTAGATCTTGTGTCCAATCTCGGTTTCGGCATCATAGAGAGTCGTGTGGTGTGGACCCGTGAATTGCAGGCGAAGTACCTCTGCGGCATCGGCAAAGCAGCGGAGGTGCAGGCCCTTGTTGGTGAGCTGCAGGCAGATTGTCTGGTCATCGATAATATGCTTTCCCCTTCCCAGCAACGGGAGTGGGAGAGTCTGGTCGGTGTGCCGGTAAAGGATCGAGAGGAGGTTATTCTTGACATCTTTGCACAGCGGGCTCGCACCCGTGAGGCCGTGATGCAAGTGGATTTGGCGCGTATGCAATACGCCCTGCCGCGCATGGTCGGCATGTGGCAGCACCTGGATCGTCAGAGGGGCGGATCCGGGGGAGGGAAGGGGGGAGGAGCGGCTGCCCGTGGCGAGGGGGAGAAGCAGATTGAGGTGGATCGGCGTCTTGCTCACGAGCGCATTGAGACCATCCGCCGGGAGTTAGAAGTGGTGCGCCGCCAGCGCGCTACACAACGAAAAGAACGAACGCGCCGAGGTATTCCAACTGCGGCCATTGTTGGCTACACGAATGCCGGTAAATCCAGTCTGCTCAACTCTCTGACGGATGCCGGAGTGTTGGCCCAGGATATTTTGTTTGCCACGCTGGACACGACGAGTCGCAAGATTGAACTTCCGGATGGGCAGCCGATGGTGATCACCGATACGGTGGGCTTTATCCGCAACCTGCCTCATCGTCTGGTGGAGGCATTTAAGTCAACCATGGAAGAGGCTGTGGTGGCAGATCTCCTCATCCACATGGTGGACGCGAGTGATGCGGAAGCACAGAGGCATTACGAGACGACTTGTTCGGTGCTTGCGGAGTTAGGTGTGGGGGATAAGCCTGTCATTCTTGTGTGCAATAAGCTTGACAGGCTGAAAGAGGAAGAACGCTCAGAAATGCTAGCTCGGTTGAAGTTTGCCGCGGAGGATACTCCTTGTGTACCGATGAGTGTCGTGCGAGGTGAAGGAATGCAAGAGCTGTTGGCGGCGTGTGTGGAGGCGCTTTCTCATCGGGTGCAGACCGCTACCTACCGCATTCCACAGGCGGAAGCGCGGTTGTTGGCGGTGATGCACCGGGACGGAAAAGTTATCTCTGCGGAGTACGAGGGGAACGACATCATTGTGCGAGCGATTTTACCGAGGGAATTTGCCGCCAGAATAGAATCATACCGGGAACGTTGATTTATGAGAATCTTCCTTTCGCTTATCCTTTTGCTCTTGCTCTGCTTGTCAGCTTGTAAGCAGGTGGAAGGGCGTTCTTCCATGAGCGCCGATGAATGGGAACTTGCCAGCAAAAATAAGCGCGTGGCCCGTACGTTTGAGGAGTTTATCAATAGTCCGAATTACAGTATGTCGCGCGATATGTGGCGCGGCAGAGCTCTGCAATTGCACGATCCACGCCATTCCCGCGTGGAGATCCTGCTGGCCGAGCAGCGTGGACGTCTCTTCATTCACGACCAGATTGCGATGGATTTTCCCATCTGCTCCGGCAGGGTGGGAGGGCATGAGACTCCGCGTGGTCGCTTTCGCATCTCTGAAAAACAGCGCGAGCACCGTTCCTCCCTTTACGGCAGTTGGGTGAATGCGAGAGATGAGATCGTGAAGTCTGATGCCTCGTCCGGGGAGAGGGCTCCTGCCGGTACTCATTTCAAGGGGGCCCTCATGACATACTGGATGCGCTTCAATGGCGCGATTGGGATGCACGTCGGCAGCGTCTACCGGAGTGGGGCTTCGCATGGTTGCGTTCGCATTCCGCCGGAGGCTTGCAGCATACTCTTCGAAAAGCTGGCCGTCGGTTCGGTCGTTGTGGTAAGATGAGCCTTTATACTCCCTTTCTATGATTTCGAGACTATACAGCGCAGCGGTTAATGGCATAACCGGTTATGAGGTGCAGGTGGAAGTGAACGTGCAGAAGGTGGAGGATACCGGGCGCTTTATGGTGGTAGGCTTGCCGGACACTGCCGTGCGCGAGAGTGTGCAACGCGTCACCGCCGCTTTGCAGAATAGCCACTTCTTCTGCCCCGGGCAGATTCTTGCTACTGTGAATTTGGCCCCGGCGGATGTGAAAAAGCAGGGGCCGGGGTTTGACTTGCCGATCGCTCTGGGGCTCGAGATGGCGCTGCAGAACAACTATGGCGGCATGCCGGAGGCTTTCCGTCGGCGCGTGCCGGTAGGGGTAGAGAATTGGTGTATTGTGGGGGAGCTGGCGCTGGACGGGACGGTGCGCGGTGTGCGCGGTGTGTTGCCGCAGGCTGTGGCAGCGCGGGAAGCCGGGAAGAAGTTTCTCATGCTTTCTCCGGAGAATGCGCGGGAAGCTGCTGTCGTGGAGGGATTGCGCGTCTGCCCGGTGGAGAATTTACAGGAGGCATGGGAGGTGTTGCTGGAGGGTCCGGAGCGATGCCGATCGATGGATCTTCCTCCGGAGGAAGGAGCGTTTGTGGACGGGCCGGACTTCGATGAGATTAAAGGTCAGCCTTACGCCCGGCGTGCGATGGAGATTGCGGCGGCGGGTGGGCACAATCTGCTGATGTGCGGCAGTCCGGGCAGTGGCAAGAGCATGCTGGCAGCGCGTCTGCCGAGCATTTTGCCACCGATGACGCATGAAGAGGCATTGGAAATCAGCACTATTCACTCCGTCTGCGGATTGTTGCCGAAGACGGGTGGTTTGCTGAAGACACGCCCTTTTCGCTCGCCGCATCATACGATATCGGATGTTGGTCTGATGGGTGGCGGAAGCTCGATCTCTCCCGGGGAGATCACACTGGCTCACCACGGTGTGCTGTTTTTAGATGAGTTTCCGGAGTTCAGTCGTCGCACGCTTGAGACCCTGCGGCAACCGTTGGAGGATGGGGTGGTGACGATATCGCGTGCAAGCGGATCTATGGATTTTCCCTGCCAATTCATGCTGGTTGCGGCGATGAACCCGTGTCCTTGTGGTTATCTGGGCGATCCGAAGCACGCCTGCCATTGCAGACCGGCGGACGTGGCGCGCTACCGCAAGAAAATTTCCGGGCCATTGCTGGATCGCTTTGACATGCTCATTGAGATACCAGCGGTGGATCCTGCCAGTCTGTTGAACCGACCGGATGGGGAGAGCAGCGCTGTCATTCGCGCTCGGGTGGCAGCGGCCCGAGTTTTGCAGCAGCAGCGGTATGCCGACACTCGTGTCCGCTGCAATGCTCGACTCTCCGGCAAGCAGTTGCGCAAGTATTGTCCTCTTACAGAGAATCAACAGACTCTGCTATTGGCAGCAGTGGAACAGTTCGGACTTTCAGCACGAGCATTTGATCGCATCCTGCGCGTGACGCGCACAATAGCGGATCTGGCCGGTCGAGAAGCTCCGGAAGATGGCGATTTGCTTGAGGCAATTCAATTTCGGCAGTTTGAATCAGAACTTCGTGCATAATTTTCTTTGACAGAAAAGTCTGCCTGAGTACGTATTTACAGTAAGGAAGAATGCCGAACCTGTCCCGTTGGACAACACAGTCTCCTCATTATGAAATTGGTGAAGTTATTATTCGTCGTGCTACTCTGCGTGAGTTCTCTTCCTATTGTCTCCGCGGCGGACGAGGCCGTTGATGGAAGAGTTTTACCCGAACGCAAATGTTTCGATTTTGGTTGGTCTTTCCACTACTTTGGCCCGTTCTCCCCGGAGGGGGCGGCCGTTGGGATTTACGCTCCCGGAGGGTCTCAGGAGGGAAATCCTGCGACGCATGCTATCGATGGTGACAGGGAAACTCGCTGGTGCGCGCTCGACGCGAAGGCGGGTCACTCTCTCCTGCTGAATCTGGACGGAAAGACTCCCCTGAAGGAACTGAAGATATACTGGGAAAAAGCAGACAGGCAGGAAGTGGAGGTTGAGCTCGGTTTTCCCGGGGGAGTGGTAGAAAAGCTGATTGTGTCCGAGAACGAGGGATCGTCGCAGATTGACATGAAAGGACGACCTCTTGAAAGACTTCGATTGATTTTTCCCGGAACTTCTCGGAGCGCGTGGGCGAGTGTTCGTGAGATTGAGCTGTCGGGAATGGATGGAAAGCTTGTTTCTCCCATCAAGGTGGAGGACCCCACGGAACCGGCCATGCCGGGGTATGACGAGAGTGCCTTCAAACCTGTGCAACTGCCACACGATTGGGCGATTGAGAGTCCATTCCTGCGCGATGAACCGAATGAGACGGGAAAGCTTCCATGGAATGGCTATGGCTGGTACCGCAAGCATTTTGAGGTGGCGGAGGATTTCTCTCCGGGAAAGGATCGCTATTACATAGACTTTGATGGTGTGATGTCGCATCCGCTGGTGTACGTGAACGGCAGGAAGGCGGGAGAATGGGCGTACGGTTACTCTTCCTTCCGCGTGGATATTACCCCGTATCTCCACCCGGGGAAAGATAACCTGGTGGCGGTGCGTGCAAGCAATGAACCTCTATCTACCCGCTGGTATCCTGGAGCCGGCATCTACCGACACGTCTGGTTGGAGCATGTTGCTCCTGCGCACATCGCCTATAACGGCATTTACGTGACTACACCGGAGATTTCCCCCGATAACGCCACAGTTCGGGTTGAGACGTTTGTCGAAAATACCGGGGACTCGCCGGCGGAATTTGCCGTAGAACAGAAAGTGGGAGAGGCGGTAGCGAAGCCCGTGTGGGTTACGTTGGCGCCAGGGACATCCTGTACCGTGGAGCAGCAGCTTTTCCTCCCCAGTCCGAGGTTGTGGAGCTGTGAAGAGCCGAACCTGTACTCGCTCACGACGACGCTCTCCCAAAAGGGGGTCGCGTCCGAGGTGCGCAATACACGGTTCGGTGTGCGACGTATTGAGTGGAAGCCGGATGGCTTTTACCTCAACGGCAAGCGTGTACAGCTGAATGGCGTTTGCGAACATCACGACTTGGGAGCGCTAGGTTCCGCTTTCCACCGGAGAGCATGGGAGCGTAAAGTTCGTAAACTTAAGGATATGGGTTGCAATTCCATTCGGACTTCTCATAATCCGCCTGCGCCGGAGGCGCTTGATGTTTGCGATGAACAGGGAGTACTCGTGCTTGATGAACTCTTTGATATCTGGAAGGCGCAGAAATACGATAAATTGAACGGCTATCATCGGGACTGGGATCAATGGTGGAAGCGGGATGTGGAGAATTTCGTGCGGCGTGATCGCAATCATCCCTGTGTGATTATGTGGAGCGGCGGTAATGAAATTTCGGAAATCACATCGGCGACAGGTGTTGAGATTTGTCGCAATCTTCGCGATGAATTTCGTAAGTACGATACCACCCGACCCTTCACCGTGGGGGTGAATAACGTCGAGGGTGCATGGAACGGCTTTGGAGATGTGCTGGATGTCATGGGCTTCAACTACAAGCCGTGGACCTACCGCGAGTACGTCAGGCGGCGGCCCAATAAACCTGTTTACGGGTCTGAAACTGCTTCCGGCATCGGCACACGCGGGTTTTACGTTTTCCCGCTTCGCTGGGGTGGAAGCGGTGGCACAAGCGCCTTCCAGGTGAGTGCGTATGGCGTGGCGGCTGTGGCCTGGGGCAATTGTGGGGATGTGGAGTTCAAGGCGCAGGATGATGAGCCAAACATGGCAGGGGAATATGTGTGGACCGGCTTTGATTATCTCGGTGAACCTACACCATACAATCAAGACGCCTCTAATGTTGGAAATCTGCAGGAATTATCCGATGCTGAGAAACAGTCGATTATGGACCAGCTTCAGGCCATGGGCAATAAGGCTCCCAGCCGCAGCTCGTATTTCGGACTGATTGACCTTGCGGGTTTTCCGAAAGATGCCTTCTATCTTTACAAAAGCCGCTGGTCACCGGATGAGCGCTTTGCGCATCTTCTCCCGCACTGGAATTGGAGGGGCAGGGAGGGAAAAGTGACGCCGGTGATGTGCTTCAGTTCCGGCGACGAGGCAGAGTTGTTTGTGAACGGTAAGAGTCAGGGAGTTTGCCGCAAGGATGAGAAAAACGAGGGCGAGAAGATCCCTCAGGGCGTTCGTGACACGTCCCGCACCGCCTACCGCTTTGTGTGGGAAAATGTGGTTTATGAACCGGGCGAGATCCACGTGGTGGTGAAAAAGGGCGGCAAATTCTGGGCAGAGGACAGGGTGGTGACTACAGGGGAGGCTGTCGGAGTGCAGGCTTCGGTGGATGGTTCCACCATTGCTGCAGATGGGCATGATCTGAGCTTTATTGAGTTGTCAGTGGTGGATGAGGAGGGGCATGTGGTGCCGACGGATTGCCGGAAGGTAAGCTTCTCCATTGAGGGACCGGCGACACTCATCGGGTTCTGCAATGGTAACCCCATTGATCAGACCTGTATGCAGGATCCGCATCAGTCTTTCTTTAACGGTCGCATCCTCGCTATTGTGCGCTCCAAACGAGGCGAGACAGGTTCAGTCACCGTGAGTATCTGCGCGGAAAATTTGCCGACTGTTCAGGAGCATATTCAAGTTGTGGCGCCACAGGAGAAATAGCTTTTGCCTCTTCGTGTGGCGAGAATAACGACTCAGAACGGGAGGGTCGTGGCGTGTCCCCTGTGCCCTTCCTCCCCTCACGCTCTCGTCCGCTCTTCATGATGGGTGACTCAGGCGGTTGTCTTGAAAAACTTGCGGGAGGTGACGAAGAAAAAGAGCAGACCGACGCCGACACTCAGAAAAGCATAGATAAGAAAGGTAGAAGTGGAGGCTGGATTGGAGACAAGGGCAGTCAGGAAGATGATGAGGAAATTGCCAAGAGTGCTTGTAAGGAACCAAAAACCGGAGACGATGCTTTTGAGGTTTTTGCCGGCAGCGGTGTAGGCATATTCGAGACCGGTTGTACTGACGAGAATTTCGGAAAAGGTGAGAACAAGGTAAGGAATGCACTGCCAGAGGATGGAGAGTTGGTGGCCGGTATCGAGGAAGAATTGGATAGCGGCGACACAGGCGTAGGAGAAACCGGCGAGGATGATTCCGCAGCCCATGCGGCACAAAGGCGCCGCCCAACGACCGATGCGCGGGTAGATGAGCAGAGTGACGATGGGTACAGAGATCATGATGATGAGCGGATTCACGCTCTGCATTTCTTCGGCGCCGAAGGAGAAGTGCATTGCGGCAGAATCGGCGAGAACGAGGGGCTGCATCTTTTCGCCCTGGAGCACCCAGCTGGACATCGTTTGGTCAAAGAGGCTCCAGAAGGGGATGATCATGAGGAAGACGGTTAACACGCGCAGGAGCCCGCGCGTCTCACAAAGTTGCCCTGCATCCCAGGTGGAGGAGTTGCTCAGAGTCGGAAAGAAGAGGACTCCGATTCGACCCAGGAAATTTTGCAAACCGAGGCGCACTGCACGTCGTATCAAGGAAATAAGGATGGTAATCAGGCAGAGAAGAGCCGCAGATAGAGCGAAAAGAGAGGGGAGTATTCCATCGGCGCCGCAGAGTTGCGCCAGAGCGTATCCTCCCCACGCAGTGACGAGCGCCACGATGATGACGCAAGGAAAAATAAGCAAGAAACGACCGATTCCGCGAAGAGTGTTTGCGACACTCTGCATGGTCTGCGCGCCCCAGCGTTCTTCAGCGCATTTCTTGCCGTACAAGAATCGCGAAGCGAGGGCAGGCACAAACTCCGGTTGTGACGGGGCGCGGTGACGGTAGAGTTTCCTGCCGTGCCAGAAGATAAAAGTGGCAAGAGCCATGAAGATGCCCGGGATGCCGAATGCCCAGCCATAACCCCAATTTTGACGCACCCATGGGATCACGAGGAAGGAGAAGAAGGAACCCAGGTTGATGGACCAGTAGAAGGCAGCGTAGAGGCGCGTCATGGTCGCGGAGTCCGTGCCGTCTGCCTGGTCGCCCACGAAGGCGGAAACGCAGGGTTTGATTCCACCAGCGCCGAGGGCGATGATGAGCAAGCCCACAAAGAGAATCGACCGTCGAGCCACGATGCTTTGGAAACAGTCGGACATCGAAAGAACGCCATGCCCCAAGCAGTAGAAGAGCGAAACAAACAAAATCATCTTGTAGCGCCCGATGAAGCGATCCGCCACCCAGGCGCCCAGCAGGGGAAGAATGTAGATACAGGCATTGAAGAGGTGGCTCACGACCACTGCTTCACTTTCTTTCATCGTCAGCACACTCACCATGTAAAGGGTGAGAATACTGCGCATGCCGTAAAAGCTGAAACGCTCGCAGGCCTCATTGCCCACGATATACTTCGTCTGTGGGGGCAGGGGCATAAGGGAAGGGAGGAGGCGGGCTACTGAGGATATTTTATTCCTCGCCGGAATCCCGCGTAGTGCGCACGCTTGTGGAGAGCTGCACTTTGAAGCGTGTGAACCCGTCGTGCTGCCATTCCTGCATCATTTCAGCGCGTAGCTGCTCGTTCTGCATGGGCAGTTCCATGAGCTGCCGGCGAATTGTTGCGGATGGGGAGTTTTCAACAGTGCGGCGGCTCACGGCCGTAATGCGTGCGCCGTCCGGCAGAATAGCGAGAGGTGCAAGTTTTCCGCTCGGTGTGCCGATGAGGTCGGCATCTGATACACCGCTTGGCAGGACGGTGTTGAGCTGTCCCATGGCAAGAGGGCCGAAATCTTCCACTGTACTGCCGGCAGTCGTGGCGATTTCAAAAGCATCGCGCAGCCCCTTCTCAGCAAGGGCGGACTGTATTTGGTCGTAAATTTTTTGCGCGTACTGTCGCAAGGCATGATCGGCACGCTCCTTACGACAATCAACGAGAGCTCGTTCTTTCGCCTTCTCATAGCTCAGCACGGTGGGAGGTTCCACGGCCTCGATGCGCACGAGCTTAAGTTTTCCGTCCGGCGTGGTGTAGAAACCACGGATCTGGCGGATGGCTACCAGACGATCCGCCGTGCCGTTGGTTTTGGCGGCCAGATACACCTCCGGTGTTGCGACGTTTTCTACCTCAGAGAAGGCAATGGTTGCCAGCGGGGTATCCTTTCCGTTATCATTCACGGTATCCCGCAGGAGTTCAGCCAACTCTTGCTGCGTGGAGAGTTCATAGCTTTGCAGAGCGGAACCATCCGCTTGCAGGTAGGAGAAAGGCTCGTATTGAGGGTTTTTCGAGGCACGATCCAGGATGCCATCCAGCCCCTGACCGTTTGCGAGAGAAAGTTCCTGCAAAATCTCGTCCGCTGTAGCCAGCAGATTTTCAGAATTACCCCCTTCCCCCGGGGTGAGGGTATAGACGGAGATGATGCGGCGCTCGTCGCTCTTGTAGTTTTCTTTGTGCTGCTCCCAGTAGGCCTTTAGTTCGTCTTCCGTGGGATCCGGAGCGGCGGGGGCGGCCGAGGAGGGGATGAACGCGGTGATGCCGGAGATGCTCTGGGAGATGGCGTCAAGGTAGGCCACCTGCGCTTTTGTGTTGAACGCTACTCCATCGCCCACCATCTTCCGTAGAGCGTCCCAGATAATGAGATCTGACACCACGCCGCGGAAAGCTTCCTCGTGCACGCGGTTGGTGTTGCCATGGCGGTAGCCGGCGAGGCGACGATAGAGGTCGAGGTCGAAGGAGCCATCTTCCTTTTTGAAAGCGGGCAAGGCTCGCAGGTAAGCATCGATTTGCTCCTCGCTGGGGTGCAGGCCCAGCTTATCTGCCTCAGCCTGCAGCATCGCACGATTAATCGCCACATTCACCTCCCCGTCTTTCGCCACACCATAATGCCAGGCAGCGTACACGGAACGAAGATCGTTAAGGGATCGGAAGACTTCCGGGTGCTCCTGTTGCCATGCGATGGCAGCAGGTTGTTCTGAGGGATCGATGGCGCCGTTGCCATCGGCATCCAGGTGCTCAGTGAGTTCGCCGGTAGCGGAGATGAGGGAAGAGAGGAATTGCTTGCCATTTTCGCCCATGGCAGCAGTCTCCGGGTAGCTATAGCCGACATCATTCACTCGGATGTAAAAGTCGCGAGAGAAGGCGCTCCCTTTGCCGCTGTAATCCATCATCACGAGCCCCGCACCGACAGCGACGATGACGATGAGTACCATGAGGGAGTTCTTGCGGATGAATTCTAGGATGGTCATAAAATGGACTGGATGATTAAAAAGTGGTTACGCTGACACCGCTCATTCTACGCTAAATTCTTCTTCTTTCAAGTCTGAACCTTGCGTAGATGCATCGCGCATTGCCTCAAAATAAAGTCGCCGAAGGATGGCTAAAAACGGGAAAAGAGGATTTCCTGAAAGCTTGATGCCTCAAAAATAGAGAGTTAATATCAAGCATATACCACTTAAGATAAGTAAACAAGCAGGAATAGGGCCGCTTTCTGTCTGGAGAGAAAAATATGCCTCGCTGGCCTCTCGATGCAAGAAAGCAAGGATTATAGATTGCACTATTTTTGTCCGATCACGGAGGATGCCCGAATTTTGAGATTTGGAATTTTCGGGTCACAAATTTGGAAGATCGTGCGGTAAAGCCGCAGGGATGTGGGGCTTGAGCGAGGCGGAATTTTTGGGGATCGGTGAAGAATGATTGATTTTTACGTTTGCTGGTCAGCCTGTTAGGTCTCAAATTCGCTCATTTTTCGCGGGATATGATCGATCCTTTTTGACTACTCGTCTTGTCGACGATGAATCATATTAATTGTTGATGACAAGTTCATAGCGTCTATTTTTGGGTGTATATCTCTTTCCAAATGCGATGTCCAGTCAAAATAATCAAAAAAACGCGCAGTGATGAGGATTCCGGGACACTGTAAGCATTCGGAAAGAAAGGAGGGGTCTGCGAAAACCGAAATAAGTTCCATAGGGTAACTTATTGATTGAGAGATAGTCATCATAAGGTTGCCAGCGCATCGCATTTGGAAAGAGATATACTGCGGCGGTCGTGCGCCATCCGAGGGTGCATCGACAGGTAATCAAGGTGAAATCAACCGTGAAGATTAAATTACCCTACCGATATGCCGTCTACGCCGCCAAGCCCTGCGTGGCGAACGAGGAGAGGTGTTGGATGAACATACGGACGAAGAAGTTGAGCGAGGCGGCGCGCAACAACGCGAGGTACTGGTTTGTGTGTGCGATCAACGGAGACAGGCGCGTCTTTTCGGCCCCGGCGGCGGAGCTAGAGAAAGCCTTTCACGAGCATGCCATCAACGTGATCGACCGTGGAGCGGCGAGCGAGAAGTATTCGCTCTACACGGACTACAAGAGGGGAGAAATCTTCTCGGCGGTGACGCAGAGGGACACGCAGATGGTGTTCAGTCTGATGAGGGAACCGCAGGGGGAGGAGACAGCGGTGCAGGGAGAAGGGACGATGCTGCCGCGCGGGCGGCGCTTTGAGCCGGTGAGGTACGAGGAGCTGAGTGAACGTGGGAAGGAGGCGTACAGCATCCAGAAGCTGATGTCGCTGCTGGCGGACTACGGATTCGAATGCCAGCGAGTGATGAATGATGCATGGGGGGTGGATGTGATCGCAACGAGAGAGAGTCCGGAGGGAGGCAACGAGGTGATGCTGCTGCAGATCAAGGGGAGAGCGACCGGGGAGAGGGCGGACGAGCGCCGGGGGAGAGACCTTTACATGGCCATAGCCGATCCGACGAATCGTGGCTGGTACATCATCCCGCACGATGGGACGGCGCAGAGTGTCATTCCCGAGACGTGCCTGCAGGCGGACACGTGGGAGAGGGGCGTGTACCGGGTTCGGAAACTCTCGGCAGCGGTAGAGAACAAATTATCACCCTATTTCTTTCCGTGGGTGAGTGAGGAGGAAACGATCACAGGCTGAGAAGAGAAGCTATCAGAGATAGGTTATGAGAGAAACGACAACAGTTGAGTCCGGATCGGGAGGGCGTCTCCCCTACATCATCGTGCAGGCGGGCGGAAGGGGGTCGCGGCTGGAAACGCTCACCACCAACAAGCCCAAGGCTCTGGTGCCCGTGGACAATCGTCCGATGATTTTCCACCTGTTTGAGCGCTATCCGCAGGCGAAGTTCCTCATCATTGCGGACTACCAGAAGGAAACCTTCAAACGTTATCTGGCGGCATTTTGCGAAGTCGATTACGAGGTGATCGACGCGGCAAAGAAAGGCACCTGTTCCGGGATTGAAGAAGCTCTGCAGCGAGTGCCGGGCGGTGTCCCCTTCATGCTCATCTGGTGCGATCTCATCCTGTCGGATGTCACAAGCATTCCCGAGAAGGTGGAGGACAACTATCTTGGCATCTCCAGGGACTTCCCGTGCCGCTGGTCGTATCGCGACGGGAAGCTTGCGGAAGAATCTTCCGCTGAGAACGGCGTGGCGGGGCTGTTCATTTTCCGGGATAAGAACCAGATCTCCGATGTGCCGCAGGAAGGGGAGTTTGTGCGTTATCTCGCGGGGAAAGGATTATCCTTCCGGCGGCTGGATATGTACGGCGGGCTGGAGGTAGGCACCATGCTCTCCTACTTCCAGAACGAGTTGAACCGTCCGAAATGCCGTCCGTTCAATAAGGTGGACTTCAAGGGAGATGTGGTGATCAAATACCCCATCAACGAGCAGGGTGAGCGACTTGCCGCGGATGAGGCGAACTGGTACCGCAAGGCCAAAGAGTTGGGCTACGAGAACATCCCGCAGATCTACGGCTACACCCCGCTGGTGATGGAGAAGGT
The DNA here is from genome assembly GCA_947631275.1 of uncultured Akkermansia sp. Classification (GTDB taxonomy): domain Bacteria; phylum Verrucomicrobiota; class Verrucomicrobiia; order Verrucomicrobiales; family Akkermansiaceae; genus Akkermansia. Next base: position 53,322 of record CANRKR010000001.1, on the reverse strand, counting down.
TCGCGGCAGGAATGTGTACGAATACGCCTTCCTGACGCGTGGGTTCAAGCGAGCCCTGCTGGTGAAGATCGTGGATGCCCTCAAGCAGCTGCATGCCCTCGCTCCGACTACCCCGGCGAATCAGGCAGACTGCGAGAACAACTACATCACGAAAACCTTCGACCGCCTCGCTAAAGTGCAGCAGCTCGTCCCCTTTGCGCAGGAGGAGTGGGTGGAGGTCAACGGCAAGCGGTGCCGCAACATCTACGCCGTCAAGGATGAAATCATGGCGCAGATGCGCCGTATGTTCCCGAGTGAGTTCCACTTCATCCACGGGGACTGCACGTTCCACAACATGCTGCTGGAAACGGAGGGGGTGCGCCCCGTGCTCATCGACCCGCGCGGCTACTTCGGCAAAACTGCTCTCTTCGGCGATGCAGATTACGACTGGGCGAAGCTCTACTACAGCGTGGTGGGCGACTACGACCAGTTCAACCGTAAAAACTTTTCTCTGGAGATCGGCGAAGACGGCGTGGAGCTGGAAATCGTCTCCAATGGATGGAGTGCGCTGGAAGAGGACTTTTTTGAATTGTGCGGCGCCGATCGCCGAAAGATCAAGCTGCTGCACGCCATCATCTGGCTGAGCCTCACCACCTACGCATGGGAGGACTACGACGCCATCTGCGGCGCCTTCTACAAAGGGCTGCTGGAGCTGCAGAAATACCTCGACGAAGAACAACCCCGCGCATGACCCCCGACTCTCTCACCCTCTCTCCTCTGCCCCACACCTGGATTCTGGATGTGGACGGTACGCTCTGCGTGCACAACGGGCACCTGCACGGCGGAGACACCCTGCTGCCGGGGGTGAAGGAGTTTTTTGCTCAATTGCCGGAGGGGGACATGGTGGTGCTCATCACGAGTCGCAAGGAGGAACACAGGGCAGCATTGGAAGACTTTTTGCATCGAGAAGGAATCCGCTACGATTGGCTCATCTGCGGAGCGCCCGTGGGAGAGCGTATCCTCATCAACGACGACAAGCCGAGCGGTTTGTGCATGGCGTATGCGTTGAGGCAACAGCGCGACGGAACGTGGGACATTCATTGGAGCATTGATGAGGAGGTGTGAGTTATGCAGCGAGAAGTTCATCTGTTTGGGTTGCCTGTTATTCGCGTCGTGAAAATGGAGTTCTGCGAAAAGCGCTACTTCCTGGGCATTCAGTACAGAGTGAAGAAATACGCGCAGCGGTACGACAGCTTTGCAGAGGCCTTTGCCGCCAATGCGCGAGGCGTGCACAACCGCCGTGTCAAAGTGATCATCAACAACACGGGCGAGGCGGTCACGTACGCGCGCACCCACGCCCTATGGTACAAACCCGATGAACTCGTCTTCGGCAGCCGTTTCCAGCATGCCGATATCTTCCGCCTGTTTGCTCCGCATATTCCGGTCTTCTATTGCGGCGACGCGGCGGAACTCAAGGAGCCCCAATGCATCAATGGGAATCATGTGGAACCCCTTCTCACGAGTTCACGACTCCTCGCGATGAATAACCGGGGAAAGCCCTTCCTGCAATCGTGGGCAGAGTACATGCATGCCGATGTGTCGTCTCTCTCATACTCCCGCGCCGTTATTCCCCCGGAGGTCGAGCGCAGCGCTCTCGCTAAAGCACAGGCGTTGCGGCTCAACCTGGATAATTTCGTTTTTCTCTCACCCGTCGCCCGCTCCTGCGAGGCTTTGCCTCCCGCTTTCTGGGATGAGATTGAGACTTCTCTGCGAGCCAGAGGCTACGATGTGTTCTATAACTCCCCGCTGTTCTCCATTTCGGAAGCGTACGCCCTCGCCTCACACGCCAGGGCAATCATCGCTCTGCGCAGCGGACTGTGCGATGTCCTTTGCGACCTTCCCATCCCTCAATTTATTATTTATTCCCACAACAAATTCCACAACGACCTGCAGCCCATGTACAGCCTCAAACTCTTCCCATGGGTCACCGAAGAATTGATCCATGAATACAACGTACTGAAACAGGACAGCATAGGTATTTCTTCTTCAATCTTTTCTCATATTTAGTGGCTAATTATTATGAAAATATCTGTAATTGGGACAGGATATGTGGGGCTTCCCACGGGAGCGGGACTGGCGAGGCTTGGTCACGATGTCAGCTGCATTGATTGCGACCACGAGAAGGTGGAGAAGCTGCGAGCCGGGCAGACGACGCTGTTTGAAGAGGGACTCGAGGAGTTTTTGAAGACCGAGCTGGAGTCCGGACGACTGACTTTCACGGATGACATGAAAGAAGGCGTGAGCGGAGCGCGAATCGTGATGTTGGCGGTCGGGACGCCCGAGAATCCTGCCACGGGTGAAGCCAATCTCTCCTACCTGTTCGGAGCGGTGAGGGAGATGGCGCCCTTTTTGCCGACGGATGCCGTTGTAGCGGTCAAGTCCACGGTACCGGTGGGGACGGGGGATGAAGTCGAAAAACTCATCCGTAAGAGCAACCCGAAGGCGCGGGTCGAGGTAATCTCCCTGCCGGAGTTTCTGAGAGAAGGCTACGCTGTGCATGACTTTTTTCATCCGGTGCGCATCGTGGTGGGTACGCAATCGCAGAAAGCCCGCGAGCTGATTCGCGAGCTCTACGCCCCTCTGCCCAATGCTCCCAGATTTCTCTTCGTGGCGCGCCGTTCCTCGGAGGCCATCAAATACGCCTCCAATGCTTTCCTGGCGGTGAAGATCCATTACATCAACGAGATGGCGGACTTCTGCGAAGCGGCGGGAGCCAACATCCACGAGGTGGCGCAGGGCATGGGTCTGGACTCGCGCATCGGCCCGGCTTTCCTCAAACCCGGACCGGGCTACGGCGGATCCTGCTTCCCGAAGGACACAAAGGCCATCGAACACATGGCGCGCAAACTGGGGGTGGAGCTCTCGCTTATCCGTGCTGCCATCAAGGGGAACAAAAAGCGCCGTGAACACATGGCGCAGCGCATCCTGAAAGAGGTGGAAGATGTGCCCTCTCCGAAGATCGCCATCTGGGGACTGGCCTTCAAGGAGGGGACGGACGACTGCCGGGAAAGTCCCGCCGTGGAGATTGTGCAGCGACTGGCGAGTCACCACGTGGACGTGTGCGTCTACGACCCGCAAGCCATGACAACGGCGCGGCGCATCTTGGGCGACAGCGTTCAATACGCGCCGGATATGTACAGCGCAGCGCTTGGAGCCGATGTATTGGTTATTCTCACGGAATGGCCGCAGTTTGATGCAGCGGATTGGAAACGAGTGGCAAGTGGGCTGCGCTCGCACCACATATTAGACTTCCGCTTTTTCAAGAAACGATGATGAAGGAGGAGCAGACAGTCTGAAGAAGTTCCCCAGTTGACATTTTACAGAGAACGAGAACCATGGATACAAACAAAAAAACGAAAAAAATCAGCAAAGCTAGGCGACTCAGGTATTGGCTGCTCTACAAATTGCGCCTTATTAGTGGACACAAGTACGCGAAAAAGCTGGTAAGATGGGGCATGCCTTGTCCCGCTGAAATCGAGAAACGCGGTGCGAAAATGGGGCTGGGAGAGAGGATAAAATACGTGCTGGAGTATCCGATACGCTTGCAGGAAGAATGCGAGCGCTTGGAGGCAGAGATTGAAAGACTGAAAAAAGACTTATGATAGAGAAAAACGTGAAGGAAAGGACAGGTATTGCGAAATAGGAGGGATCGGATCAAAAAGAGATGGATAATACGAGAGCACAGCCCACGGAGGACACACCTCATCATTACAAAACCACTCAGGTCCAGAATACGGAGGGAGAGCAAGATGCAACGGCACATGTCGTTGTTCAAAAAGGAAATAAAGTAGATTATATACCCAAGGTGTCGGTCATCATTCCGGTGTATAACACTGATAAATACTTGAGGAAGTGCTTGGATTCTGTTGTAAATCAAACTCTCAAAGAAATAGAAATTATCTGTGTTAATGATGGTTCCACCGATAACTCCTTGGAAATTTTGTCGGAATACGCCGAGAAAGACTCTAGGATTGTTGTTGCTACTCAGAAAAATCAGGGACTTTCCCGCACAAGAAACAACGCTCTCAAAATCGCTCGAGGAAAATATATTTCTTTCTTAGATTCTGACGATTGGTTGACAGAAAACGCTCTTGAGCTCCTTTATGAGTATTCAATCCGCTTCGATTTGGATATGGTTAATTTCGAGGGGCGCAACTATGATGAGTCAAATGGTCGATTTTTTCAATTGTCGGCACAAATAATAAGTTATATATCAGAAGAAAAAGAGTATTACACGTCAGATGATATCAGTCATATTGTCCACAAAATTCCAATTTCATCCTGCCGATTTTTTTACAAAACGGAATTCTTAATTGAAAACTCTTTGGTTTTTCCTGAAGGTTTATTTTATGAAGATAATTTATTTGTGCTAAAGGCTTTATCTTCAATAAAGAGATATGGAATCATTAGAAAAGTGCTCTATAATCGTACTGTGCGCGGTACATCAATAACACAGAATTGGAGCCTTTTCTTTAACGATTATATAGAAATTATACGTCATGTGGCAAAATTAGTAAGCTCTCAAGCTTTTTTTCAAACAACATCACACTATATTCTTAGTAATTATTTGACGTGGTCTGTGAATATATTTAAAGCACTCCCCGTTGTACATCAATGCAGGTATAGACGCAGACTATATAGGTTGCACGAGGAGTTATCAAATGATTTTAGATTACCTAGAGAGAGCAAAGATTTTCTAAAGGAAGTTAAATTGCATGATTTTTATCCTCGCTGTTTAAGAGGGTGGTATTTAGAAACAACCGGTCGATTCCTCAATCTTGACAATCCTGAGACTTTTAATGATAAAATACAGTGGCTTAAGCTTTACGACTCAACTCCCACCAAGACAAGGCTGTCGGATAAATATCTTGTACGCGAATGGGTCAAAGAAAAAATTGGCGAGAAATATCTTATTCCATTGCTGGGTGTTTATGATCGATTTGAAGATATAGACTTTGATAAGCTACCCGATCAATTCGTCATCAAATGTAACCATGGCTCTGGTTATAATATTGTAGTCAAAGACAAATCTCAGCTTGATCTCGCAGATGCTAAGCAGAAGGTGGATAGATGGATGCATGAGAATTATGCTTCTAGGGTCGGGTTTGAGCTCCATTATCGAGATATTGTTCCCAAGATAATAATTGAGCAGTACGTTACTAATGATGGACAGAATTTATATGATTACAAATTTTGGTGCTTTAACGGAGAGGTTAAATATATGCAGTTTCGGGATGATTTCTCTGCCAATTTAAAAATGGTCTTTTACGATTTGAGCTGGAAACGTCAGCCATTTTATTATGATCATCCACTCTACGAGCATGCGTTAGCAAAACCGGACAATTTCGATGAGATGGTGTGGATTGCTAAAACGTGTTGCCAAGGTTTTCCTTTCGTATGTGTTGATTTATATCGCTTAAATGATGGGACAATTAAATTTGGCGAAATGACTTTCACTCGTTCAAGTGGGAGTGGGCGTTGGAATAATGAAAAATATAATCTCATGATGGGAAGATTCATCAATCTTCCCGAGTTAGCCTACGACATAGATACGGGTGAATATTATAAACTCGAAAAGAAATCAAGACTGGCACCCTATATGTGCTTATTATCGAATTGGCATAGGAGACATTGTCTATCGAAGATTACTATGTCACTATATACTAATTCCATTCAAAATCAATTACACTTGGCACGCATTGATATTAAGAATATCGGCATAGAGGAAAATGCCGTTGTTGTTGAAACGCAAGATGGTACGGTTTCAACGCCTAGCTGGTTCAGGAATACACAGGGAGCAGGAACCGTTTTATTAAACTCAGCTGTCAAGGGGAAATTAAAAATTTTAATTATCCGTGCTGGAAAGCTTACCATAAGTTTTATGGGACCTGACAGACGTTTTGAAGGCGAGCGGTTCTCTGCATGGATTGACTATAAATCCATCAAGATTGATGGGGAAGAGATACTATCCTCCCCTGTTGAAACATGGCATGATAAGCCATTGCGCTATGAAATGCCCGTAAAAGATGGACAGAATGTATGGGTTGAGTACGAGCAGCGGCCCCATCTCTACTCACGAAAAGAATTGAAGGAAACCATCCTGAAACTAAATTCTGGATCAAAAGTAGTCAGGAAAAACATTGATATGCTAACAGATGAAATCGAACAAATAATCAGCCATGCAAAATACCCTGTCTAGCAAAAGAGGGCGAAGGGAGAGATGAGCATAGCGTAGCAGAAGGGAACAGAAGAGATGGATCATAATATAAAACCACAGACTACAGAGGCTGGAACCATTCAGGTTCAAAATGCGAGGGGAGAAGCAGTCACGACGACACGAATCATTGTGCAAAATGAGATTGGGTATGTGCCAAAGGTGTCCATCATTATACCCGTGTATAATGCGGGGGACTATTTGCGAGAATGCTTGGGAAGTCTTATCGGACAAACTCTCAAGGAAATAGAAATTATTTGCGTCAATGATGGATCCACGGATGCCTCGTTGGAAATTTTAAAGGAATACGCAAGGAAAGATAGGAGAATCACGATTTTAACCCAGAGCAATTTGTATGCGGGCGTGGCACGTAACGCAGGACTCGCGGTTGCAAGAGGAGAGTACTTAAGTTTTTTGGATGCTGACGATTTCTTCGAAAAAGATATGTTGGAGGAGGCATATCGCACGGCAAGGAAAAGCGATTCTGATGTCGTGATATATAATGTCAATTTCTATAACAATCAAACGAAAAAATTTGAATCTCCACGATGGATACTCAATGAACATCTCCTTCCCAGGAAGAATGAATTTAGCCCACGGGAAGTGTGTGATTGTATTTTCAACATAACCAACAATTGGCCATGGAACAAATTATTCAGGAGAGAGTTCGTTAATCAATTCCATATACGCTACCAGAGTATAAAGCACACCAATGACACTTATTTTGTCTGTGTTAGTTTGGCCTTAGCACGGCGCATATCGGTGATAAAAAGGGTGCTGCTGCATTACAGAACCAATTCAGGAAGCACATTAACGGCGAAGGAGACTCGTAATTCGGCGTCTCTCAACATCTATTACGTCCTTCAAGGGCTCCAAAACAGGTTAAAGGAAGAAAAAATATACGAGGTATATAAGCGAAGTTTTGTCAATTTATGCTGTAATCATCTTGCCTGGAATATCAGGATTATAGACAATCCTGATTCAAAGAAACAGTTGGTGGATGCTGTCGTCAAGGCAAACCTTTTTGATCTTCCTCTAAATTTACCTGATAGTTACTTTCTCAGCCAGGATTTAGCAGAAAAGTATAAAGAATTAGTTCACTTGTTTCCCGTAGAAGATGATGTCACTCAGATTATTAAGGCATATGATGAGTCTGCGTGTAAGGTGGTTTCTTTTGACATATTTGACACGTTGTTGTTCAGACCTTACAATAAGCCTTCTGACTTATTCCTGCATCTGGAGGAAAAGTATGTCAAGAAGGATTTTGCAGGAATAAGAATGAACGCGGAAAAGCTTGCACGTACAAAAATTAAAGAAGGAGAAGAAATCACATTGGGCGATATATATGCCTTGATGCCTTCAGATGTGCAATTTTTGATGCAAAAAGAAGTAGAGCTAGAAAAAGAAAAGCTCTTTGTAAACGAAAAAACTAAGTACCTTTTTGATTATTTTAGAAAAGCCGGGACAAAAATCGTGCTGACGTCAGATATGTATTTGAGCAGGTCTGTTATTTCTGACATTTTAAGTGAAAGGGGGATTGAAGGCTACGATAAAATTTACTTGTCAAGTGAAGTCAAGAAGACAAAGAGAACCGGGAACCTGTTTAAATATGTATGTGATGATTTAAAAATTAAACCAAGTGAATTGTTTCATGTCGGTGACAACGAACAATCAGATTGGCTTGTGCCGAAAGGGTTAGGCATTAAGGCTTTTTTTCTAAGAAGATATAAAAGCAATGCAATTGAGCCATATATAACAAGCTATGCAAATAGAAAAAACTCATTATCCGTTTCAGTTTTACTATCTCTGCTCAGGTGCATATCCCCGAGAGATTATTGGTATAATATAGGATACGCTCTTGGCGGTCCGATAGCTGTTCTGATGACTCAATTTGTCGAGAGAAACATAAAGGAACACGGCATCGAAGAATTGTTATTTATCGCCAGAGACGGATACATTTTAGAAAAAGTTTACAATCTCCTTTCAGAGAAGCCTGTAAAAACGCATTACATCTATGCTTCAAGAGGGTTGATTAAAAACTTAAATGCATCGGATGCAAGTGAACAGTATCGATCATACTTAGACAACCAAGGTATACGCGGTAAAGTCATAGGTCTTGTTGATTTAACAACAATAAATTGTACGGCACAAAAGTATTTGACGAACCTGCTCAACGGAAAAACGCTGAGAGGAATATATTGGTTGGCCAACAAGACAGAAGATGACAAAATCCCGTATCATGCAATTTGGGGTCGTCCTCATCGAGTGGAGGGAATTAATTTCTTAGTGGAAACATTAATCTCTGCGCCCACAGCCCCTGTTAACATGCTGAGCAATAACCGACCGGTATTTACAGATTGTTCTACTCTCGAACGGGAAAGATGTGACATTTATTCAAAAATGGCAGGGGGCATTTTAGGGTTCGCCAAGAAGTTTGCTCAACATTTTCCCGAGGACGACGTGCTCTTGGATAAAGAAGCCGTCCTTAATTTGTTATATTCTTTTGTTGAAAATTACACACCCGATGACTATTTCCACTTCTCACAATTGAGCCATAGTGGAAACTTGTACAACACCGACAACAAACCGCTCAACTTTTTTCTGGACAGATTTAACAAGAAAAAAATCTCAATTATTGTATGTGTCTTCAATGCTGAAAAGTATTTGCAAGATTGTATGGATAGCATTGTCCATCAAACTCTCAAAGAGATAGAAATTATTTGTGTCAACGACGGTTCTACCGATGGCTCCTTGGAGATTTTGGAGGAGTATGCCCAAAAAGATAGGCGAGTTATCCTGATGAATCAGAAAAATCAGGGACTGGCCTGCTCTCGGAATACGGCGTTGAAATTAGCACGCGGGGAGTACGTTCAGTTCGTCGATTCCGATGACTTAATCAGGGAAGATACTTGCGAGAAATTATATAAAAATGCAAGAGGAAATGATTTAGACATGCTGTGTTTTTCAGGGTACGATTTTACAGAGACGCCCCGAGTCAGGCAGGAAAATTCCTACTGGACACATGGAGCAATATTATCGTCCTTGAAAGGAAAAAAGATATTTAGTTTGCGAAGTCTTAAAGAGAACGCATGCAAAATACCGGTGAGTCCATGTTTAACGCTGTATCGGAACGCCTTCCTCAAAAAATATAACGTCGAATTTCCTCCCAGTTTACATTATGGAGACGATGTGTTTTTGGTGAAATCTTTGACGAAGGCTGCTCGGGTTTCTATTGATTCCGAAGAGTATTACAGACGAAGGATTCGTAAGGATTCTACATCGCAGAATTTGAACAAACATTTTGTGGATTTCTTTGAGGTAACGGATATAGTGTTGGGATATTTAAAAAATATTCATATTGATGGACTAATTTACAACAACTACAAAAAAGATTATCTGGTACGGTGCCTAAATATGTACCATGCTCATAGGAGAGAAACAGAAGAGAAGACATATGATTTGGCAATAAAGAAATTAATTGCTAAATACGGTAAGACTTCTTGTCATTTTTCGAGTTACTTAGATGCCCATCTCCTTATAGCTTTCCTATCGTTACCTCGTGTTTTGCTTAATTACAAAGCCTTGACTCGTCGTCTCGGTCGATATATTTGGGCAAGAATGGATGTCTTGCGCGTAGATATAAAGAACCTAGGGAATAAGGATAACACCGTTACAATTGAAGCTCAGGGTAGTAAGATCACCTCCCCAAGCTGGTTCAGGAATACACAGGGCGAGGGGAGAGTTCTGACAAGCGCAGCGAGCGAGGGAAAAATAAAGATTTCTGTCATTCAAAACGGAAAGCTTTCAATTAATTTTCGGGGACCTGACATGCGATTTGAAGGCAACAGGTTCCCGGTATGGATTGACTATAAATCCATCAAAATTGACGGAAAGGAGATTCTCTCCTCACCTATTGCGGTGTGGCACGACAAACCGTGGTACTATGAAATGCCCGTGAAAGACGGACAAGAGGTATGGGTCGAATATGAACGACAGACGCATCCCTACTCTCGAGAAGAATTGAAGGGAATAATCTTGAAACTCAACCCGACTTCGGAAGTGATTTCAGAGAATATTGATGTGCTAACAGACATAATTGAGAAAATAATCTACCATGCAAAATAATCCATTAAAAGGAAGCATCAGCTCTTCCGAGGAAAAACAGGCAACTTTGCTGGAGTTAGCTCGCCGGCACGAGCAACGGCTCGCTGCCGTGGAGCAGAAGCTGGATCTTTGCTACAACGAGCTGAAGGAATTGAATTACGCTCATCTCTTGCATGACGGTATGGAGGAAAGCTCATGGGTGAAGAACCGGACTTTTGACTTGCACAACTGGGCAGCCAATTACAGCTTTATCTACCTGTTGTTCCGCATCCTGGACAAGATTGAGCCACGAAACATCCTTGAGTTCGGTTTGGGGCAGACGACGAAGTTGACGACGCAGTACATTGCGTACAAAAATCCCGAGGCTTACCTCAACGTATGCGAGCACAGCCTCGATTGGATCAAGATTTATCAGCCGGAGTTGCCGAAGCATGAGCACATCTGTGTCAACCACCTCGATTTAGAATATTTTGAGTACCGACGCAAGAGGAATGACAAATATGCAGGCTTGTTGGAACTGGTGGGAGACCAAAAGTTTGATTTGATTATTGTGGATGGTCCTGTGGGAGGAGGAAAGAATCTGCCGCGCTCCAACGTGGTGGATTTGATCGGACATGGGAATTTGGCAGAGGATTTCGTGATTATTTTTGACGATGCTGAGCGTGTGGGAGAGAAAAATACAATCAAAAGGACACAAGCAGCATTGAGGAAAAAATCGATCGCTTTTCAAACCTTTGAACGCTTTGGCATTAAGAGACAAGCCTACATCGTGAGTGCGAGCCGCTCCTTTGCTGGCTACCTGTGAACCCTGATAGGAACGAAGCTTCCGCAGAATGTAAAGAAATAAACATCGACGAGGCAAACATCCGTACGGCATGATTCCGAATAATCTTCCATCTACTCCGAAAGTTTCAATTATTCTGCCCGTTTACAATGTGGCAGCTTACCTGAAGCATTCGCTGTCTTGTCTGCTGAACCAGACCCTGCGGGAGTTTGAGGTTATTTGTGTGGATGATGGCTCTTCGGATGCATCGGTGGGCATTATCCGCGAGTTCATGGCAAAAGATGCTCGCATCCGGCTCTTCCAGGATGAGCATTCATTTGCCGGCTCCGCACGTAATACAGGGTTTGACCATGCCGTGGGCGAATGGGTTGTGTTTTTCGACCCGGACGATTACTGTGATGCGACCATGCTCGAGGAACTCTACGCTCTTGCTCAAGAGTACGGATTAGATGTCCTCCTCTGCGGCTTTTATAACGATTCCGGACAAAGAAAGAGTTATGAGGGACCTTTTTCGAAGTTGTTTGTTAATGATTTCCTTAGGGGTAAAATTTTCAATGCGAGAGATTTAGGAGATTTTATATGGGGCTTGATTGTTTATCCTTTCAACAAAATATATCGAAGAGAATTTTTGATCAAAAACCAGATTCGTTTCCAGACGATTCAAAACACAAACGATGCGAGCTTTGCCTATGAGGTTGCTATAGCTGCTGATCGGATGATGGTGCATAACAAGGCTTACTATTCCTATCGTTACAACCGCAGGGGAAACACGAGGTTGACGAAAGGGGAAGATTTGTCCTGTGTCATCCAAGCGTACGAATACTCCTTCGAGAGATGTCGGCAATACCCGGCGTTTTCCTCCTGCGAGACAGGCTTCAGAGCTGTGATCCTGTTTTCCTATATATGGCACCTGAAGACGTATGGCGTCACGGGTGAAGAAAAGAAGCGCTTTTTCTTCGATTTCATCAAGCAATATATCAAGAATCACTTTGACAACGACCCTGCTGTGCAGGAATTCCTGAAAAGGTATTCCCCTCCGTATTATTTTATCGCACACTTTATCAGCAATCACAACTACGAGGCGGTCTGCCGGATTCTGCAAGCGAAACGCCTGTCTGGTATGCGGATAAGCTCTAACGCGATACAATTCCGCTTTCTGGGAGTTCCTTTGTGGAAGCATCGTTATTCTTCGGAGCGGGAAGTGAAGCAGATCCTGGGCATCCCGTATGAGAAAATCAAATTTACAGGGGGATACAAAAGGCGTTCTATCATGGGGATTCCCATATCCGCAGAGCCTTCATTATCAGATTCTGTGTTATTCTATTTGAGTTACATCAGGAACAAGATTTCGATGCGAGACTCCCAGCGGGTGTGCTGCGTTTTTGACCTGACGGCTTCCCGGGATTCCGGCAAACAACGGTTACAGGAAATTGTTCAGGAGGAAGCCTCCAAAGTGCATTTTGTCGTTCAAAATGCGACACAGGAAACGTTGATAAGAGAGCACGTCCCCGCAGGGCGGATTGCTTCCCTTCTGCACGTTGAATCAGGCTCCGACTTGACAAAAGTATTATGGGATTCCCTCCGAAACGGACGTGCTTTCATGGATGTGAAATTGATAGCAATAACTCTTCCCTCTCCCCATTTCCATAGCATTGAAACGAACACAAAACGCTGAGTTGATACAGACGAAACCTTAACATCCCTCAAGAAATGATGAATACCAAAAGACAAGAAACCGAAAACGTAGTCATACTGGACTGTGAAGATTTGACTTCGAGCATAGTAAATAAAGAAGAAATTCTTGGAGTGATTCATAAACAGCTCCTTAACAAAATTGTCAACCTGATACACGAAGGTGTATCACTAGCAAAACAGAGGAGAGAAGGGAAAAGGTCTGACTCGGTTATCAAAGGGCTCATAGAGAATGATGAGTTCCCAATCAATTATTTAATCACTGGAAAACGAGGAAGCGGGAAAACGACCTTCCTGAGACAAGTGGTGAAAAAATTGGAGAATGGTGATCGTAATGGCATGAATATCAAATTTCTACACTGGTACGACCCTTCCGAATCCTTCGGTGTCCCTGCAGATTTTTTCATTGAGGTTGTAGCTGCGATCAAGACAAAGGTGGAAGAGTTTTCTGAGAATACCAAGCGGTACTCTCCCAAATATGATGATGTATTGATGCTTCAAAGTGTAATGCAGAAGCTTGACAAGGCCATCGTGCGATTTTCGCAGGAACGCGAGGCGTTGAGCGGGTTGAGTGAACATAGAGCTGCCAATTTACGCATCGATGATCCGGAGATGAACAAGGAGATTAAGAAAAATTTCGAGGAGTGTATGAAGCTTCTATGCGGATTGTATGGCGTTGATGCCTTCGTTCTTGTTGTTGACGATATCGATATACGAACTGAGCAATGTTACAATGTGCTTGAAAATTTGAGACTTTTTATATCCAACGAGTATTTGACTGTCTTGATGGCAGGGGATCGGACTATTAATATTGAGCGTGTGCGAGAGCGATTTTTTAAAGAGTATGATTACAAATATCACAAATGTGACGAGCAAGGGAAGGAGGAACGACTCAGTTATATCGTGTCTCATGCGGCTCAGTACTTTGCAAAACTTTTTCCTTTGAAACAGCAGTTTGAATTAAGGAGTCTGTATACTCTATCACATAAGAGGAACCCCGTCAATATAAAACTAAAGAGTAGGAATGACACTACTCTTTTGAAAGACAAACTAGAAGACATATTTCATAATGCCATAAGTATAGAATATGATGAAGCGGAGGCATATGCAAATACATTTTTATCTCTTCCTCTCCGTAACATTATTCAGATTTTAGACTATTGGATACGAGAAGAAATATGGGAAAGGTTGAAGGAAATTAATCTTCAAAAAGGGCAAAAACAACGCACGACAAAAAGTGACATTGAGAGAATAAGAAAGAGTAAGGAGCATATACAGTTCCTTGTTAGGACAGCTTTAAATCGCTCTTTACGTGATCAATTGCCGGACTGGTCCTACAATTATGAAGCCCTAGACTCGGATGATGGACGGGCTTATTACGCTTTGCTTCTGCGTCTTTGCCAAGATACGGGAGACTTGGAACATGGGTTTTATTTGTCTAATGATGTTGATAAAGATTCCAGGTATAGATTTTTAACGCTTGTCCTAGCAGCAAATTTTAAGAGGTATGTTAAGGATCTCAAAGGTTTTTTATCCTATTTATTTTATGGACCCGCTTCAGTGGCTCTATATGCGAAGGCTTTGGCACAATTTAAAAGCGCAGGGAACAGTGGCGATTCTGTATTCGAAACTCAAAAGGATTTGCGAAAAAGCTTCGAAGAATACCTTCGTGTTGGAAATTGGCAAAGTCCTTCGCGTTGGGCTCGACATGCTAATATGATTTGGTGTCGGGACTCAGATGGATATCATGTTCATTCGGGCATCATTAGAATACACAATTCAAAACTAATAAAAAAAATCAATATGTACATATCAAAAAAAGACAAGTCTGTTTCCGAATATAAAAAATCCTTGTCTCTGATTGTCAGCATGAATAAATCAGACACGCGCGACAACAGTTACTACATATCTATTTATAGCTATCTGGCATACATACTCCGCAGCGTTGAATGTTGCGATCGGACGATGAAGTCATGCAAAAATAATGAAAACGAGTTCAAAAAAAAGGCCATCAATGAGCTCTTTGATTTAACCAAATCATACACACCTATTAAATCGTGTAGCTGTCCAGAATGGCAAATCGAGGATAGGACCAAAAACATTGAAAATGATGAAATAATAGAAATAGATAACGAATTTTTCTGGCCAAAAGGGGTCAAGTCCACGACCATTCTATCTATAATGAAGGATATAACAGAATGGTATCTAACTATGAAAAAAGACGAAGGACAGACTATGCAAAGGAATGATAATATCGGTCCTCACGTAATGGCAGAAATATGGTCCAATTTTTATAATCAATTACGTGCGATTAGTAACATAGTAACTGAGAAGATTGCCCAGCAAACTAGTTTTCCTCCTCATGGTTTTTCGGGGAAAATAAAACCGAAATCGTATTTGCAAGTTTTTCAGAAAGCAATAAAAAAATTTGTGGAATATACAGAAAGTAAAAAAAATTCACGTACTAGTGCGACTCGCTTTTTTATACAAAAGATTGGCAAATTCCCTCTGACTGAGGATTTCGGTATAGATATCGGGTCCACTCCCGCAGGGAAAGCTACACCCGCGAAGAAGGCTGCATCTACAAAGAAGGCTGCATCTACAAAGAAGGCTACATCTACAAAGAAGTCTACATCTACAAAGAAGTCTACATCTACAAAGAAGTCTACATCTACAAAGAAGGCTACATCTACAAAGAAGGCTACATCTACAAAGAATGCTGCACACACAAAAAAGCCTACACCCGCAAAGGAACTCATCTCGTAGATTAAGCATTTATGGCTGAGGTTTCGACCATACCAGCGTACGTATTAGCCAATGAGCATCTACTTATGTGGTTGCTTAAGCAGTCCTTAAATACGGAGCTTACCTTGGGGAAGAGAAACTTTCTACTGGAATTTGTGCATCTGGACTTTCATAGGTGGAACAGCACACGTCCGGACCATGTGTTCCAGCATAGGTGGGAAAAATTCGAGTACGATTACATAAAGCAGAAGAACCGTGAATTGCGATACGAGTGGGAATATGTAGCACCTGAAGGGAGCGATAGGAAACCGAGTATTGTGTTGGCGTCGTTGCAATGCTTAATGGATGAGTACCTCACTGTGCGCAATAACGAGTTGTACATTAAAACGGAGAAGTTCGGCTGGTGGCAGAATATGCTCAGCCGCTTGTCCCCACTGCCGGTCTTGGCATGGGCGTACCTGAAACTGGAAGCAAAATATACCCAACCGACCCCGCCGATACAACGAAAGTTCAAACAACTTTATCCCTACGATGAAGGAGTCGAAAATTACATCATGCGACATGGGTTGAACGATTCGCACGTACACGCCAACTTATGTGCGTATGCCGAAGAATGTTGGTTGCACGCCTTGGATCATACCGATGAAGAATGGAAACTTCAAAGTGAGAATTTTAGAGAAGGTGATGAGATCCCTCGTCTTTACAGGTTCATTCATAGCGATCTGACACCGGAAGCAATGGAGGATCACATGGAGATAGCAAAGGCTCTTAGGTACATTTTGATCAATTATGCCCGAGAAGAAAAGATCCCATGGAGCGATAGTGAGACGGAAAAGGAGGAATCTTCTTGTATAGAGCCTGAGGGAGTTTTGGCTGCGTTAAGTAGGATACCGCCACAAGCGTGGAAGAAGACGAAGGCACAGAAATTATTTGAAATACCACTCGGGGATGGAGGAGATAAGGAGAGGCTGCCGAATACGATGAGAGAATTGCAATGGATGATGAAAGTGCTTGAGAAGCAGAGATGCTCCCCGCATCATCTCATCGATAGGGCGCTCCTGCTTTACATTCTCCTTACGAACGAATTTTACATGCTCTGTGTGCAGCGGGACAATTTTGTGGGTTTCAGGCAGTTCCAACGTTACTCCTCGGTGCAAAAACTCCTCGTTTCCCAGCCATGCTATTTCAGGGGAATTTTTGAGCGTATGCACGGTTCCGAAAGAGAGAGTGTCACCAACTACGTTGAGTTGAGAATATCGCCGACATCCAATATAAATGAGCTTCAGCGCAAAATTCTTACGATCCTATGGGGGTACTTGGAATATGTTCGTCACTATAAAGACGAGAATCATGTAGCGGAGGAGGAGCAGTTACTTCGATGCATGGAAGCACGCCGATATGATCATCATGGAAAAGAACCGGATGTAAGATTGAGGGCTGAGTTGGACACAGTTTTGAAAGAAATTGATGATGAGTTGTTGCAAACTCGCAACCGACTCGTACGACCTTCGATTGTTGTACATTTCATTAAACGTTCCTGGAAACCGGCTGAACACAACAAGACCGGAGTAGATCAAATCCGTTTTGATTGCCAGAGAAAAAGATACGAAAGGGATTTAGAAAATGTGCGTATGCTGTTGGAAGCGCACCCTAAACTTTTAAAATGGATTCGCGGTGTGGATGCCGCCGCTTATGAACTGGACACGCCGCCCGATGTGTTTGCTCCGGCTTATAGGAAGGCACGCTACGAGTTGAATCTTCCACACGCTACCTATCATGCCGGAGAAGATTTCTGTCATCTTGTCAGCGGTATTCGCGCCGTATGCGAAGCCGTAGATTTTCTCGAACTGCGCGGAGGAGATCGCATCGGGCACGCCACGGCTCTGGGTGTGAATCCCACGCTGTGGCTCAACAGCATGCCTATGCAAATTGCCCCCTCGCGTGAGGAGTGGCTGCTGAATCTGCTTTTCGCTTGGGACATCCTGCAGCAACGAGAGGGTATGGGGCATGTGGTGAATCGCCTCAGTAACGATATCCGAGAGCTTGGCTATCAAATTTTTCGGGAGCTGAATCCTTCTCCTCATCTCTTGAAACGAATTTTTGCTCTCCGTTGCCTAGATCCCCTGTTGTTGAGGGATATGTATGAGGAAGCTTTATGGAGAACCAATGATTCTCGCACGAGAGACACACAACCTGTGGAAAAAATCGATGAATCTCAGCTAACAAAAGAAGTCATTCGAAGGATTTTATCTTCTACAAGGCATGTCGATCCTCAACGGATAGAGGAAATTCGAATCTGCCAAGCCCTTTGCCGAGAGGCTCCGAAGGTGATAGAGCTGCTCATCAAATGGCAGCGTGACAGAGAAACTTGGGAAAGAAGTCAGGTGCGTATTGAAGTTCCCTCCAATTATTTCTCTGAAGATATCTTGACGATACTGCAGCAACTAGCGATGTGCAAGCTGGTAGAAAAATCAATTGTGGTGGAGACTCTCCCCACGAGTAATTTACGTATTGGGCAATATAAGGAGATGGGACAGCATCATTCACTGAGGTGGCTTGGAGTCAACCCGTGCGAAGGGGACGCTCCTCCTCTTGTCGTACTAGGAACGGATGACCCAGGCGTTTTCGCCACGGATATCAAGGGTGAGTTTTATCATCTCTTTACGTCTTTGTGCAAAAGGGGAGTTAATGCTCAGGAAGCACTGGAGAGTCTCATCCGTGTGAATCAGAGTGGTGAGAGGTATGCTTTTCGTGGTTTGACAGGTAATTTTGTGGGAGAGGAAACGTCCGTAAACGCGAACCGCAGGGCAGTCTCCTTCCATTTATGAACAATAATAATTATACACTAAAAAATGAAAAAGATGATAAAAGCATTGTTGGGAGGTTTGGGTATTAGTGTTGTGCTCTGCTCCCTATTCCCGAGCGCCTTTTTGAAAGGCGATGCCCTGTGGACGTTTCAAGGTAATGTTGGTCGAGTGGACGTTGCCTTTTCCGGGGATGTCCAAGATGGATGTTTGGAGGTTCGTGGTGATAACGTTCGAGCGTATGAGCCCATATGGTTGTTGGATAACCGCCACAACCAGGGGGCCATGGTTTCATTCCCTGTTTCCTACCTGAAAAAGACATACAAAATAACACTGAAGCCTCGAGGGGATGCTCGAGAAATGTCTTTGGAAATGAATTTTCGCGGGCCTGATTTACGGATTCATAACCAGAGGAAGCCTGCCTACGTCTGTTTTGAAAATATACGAGTTAATGGGAAAACTATTGCAGAGGAACAAACAGTTTGGCATGACAAGCCGTTCCGGTACTGCGCAAAGAACATTTCTGACAACTCGATGGTCACATTGAGCTTTGACATTCGGAAGCCGTTCGCCTTCATAGACATCAGATGGGAGCGTGTTATTGGGTTATTCATGGCTTGCTTCTTGTTGCTTATTTTGCTCATACGCCTTAAATTCGGTTTTGCCTCCTGTTTTGATATTCTAAAACGACTAGTCACCGAACTCAACAAAAAGGATATCGTTCAAGTAATCGCGGAAACCTACAGAAATATTGACGTAGTTCATCGGCGTTCCTTTTGGATTATCTTTGGTGTGCTCTGCTTTGCCTTCGGGTTCCACGCTATTCAATTCATGTGGGGGAATCATGACTGGAAAGATGCGTTGGCTTTTCGGAGTGCGAAGGCTTTTGTATGGTGCGGGAGGTATGCATTGTACGGCATTAAGAACAGCGTTCTTGGTGGCATCTATTTACCCCTTATCTACGATGTTGTCTCTTTCCTCTTCCTCGCACTGAATGCGGTATTGCTTTGTACTTACTGGAAGCTGGAAAAGCGAGTCGCTTATTTTATCCTCTGTGGGCTCATTCTGACGGCTCAGCCGTTCACATTGAGCATGATGTATTATGTTCATATGCTTCCCGAGACTTTCATTGGTGTTACCTTCGCTCTGGTTGCTCTTATTTTGGGCGAGAAAGTTGCTTTTGATAAAAGTTCTCGTACGAGAAAGGTTGCCCTTGCTGTTTTCTCCATTGTCCTAATTAATCTTTCGTTGGCCATGTATCCTGTTCTGCTTAACACCATTGCCGTAGCTTTCATCGGTAGGTTGTTGGTCCAATCATTTGAGTGGGATGGTTCGTGGAGACACTTTAAATCTCGTTTTATTCCGTTTTCAATACCAGCGATTTGCATCGCCCTAGGCATTGGTTTGTACAAGTTCATGATCACTTTTGTCTTTCCAATGAGCAAGAATGATTATAACACACAAACACTGCCTTTGGAACAATTGCCGAATCGATTATGGACGTTATTCAAGCAATGCTTTCATCAACTTTGTGAATATCGCTTTCCCTTCATCTCTCAAGGTGTTTTGTGGGTCTTTTTGGGTTTTACAATTCTTGTAACTCTGTACATTTGTCTAACGGGAAACTTCAGGCAAAAAATTGCCAGACTAATTTTACTAGGAGGAGCACTCTTCGCGACGCAGACTGTCATGATAATTGCTAATGAGCACCTTATAGTCGCACGAATAGAATTATTTGGGTTGGTTGTTTTTGAAACACTTGTAACAGTTCTGGTATTTACCAATCTTCAAAAGATGCACAATTTAAGTATTCTTGCGGCGACAGGAGTTGTGTGGGTGTCTATCATCAATGATTTGGACTGTCTTCGTGTCTGGAAATTGGGATTCGATGCGGAAAAGATGCTTTGGAACAGAGTGCTGGCACGCATGGAAATCCAGAAAGATTTTGACGTGAATCGAAAATACAAGATTATTCAGATTGGTATGCCGATTTCTTTGCGCTCTCACTTTTATAAGAAAATGGGATATTCAAAAAAGTCCTATGGTCGTGAAGACAGTCTATTGTCATATAGCTATGATGCTACTTGGGATGTGTTTCATGCCTACGAGTTTTATTATCAAACAGAGTTTAGAGGTGAGTACCCTCGTCCCACCCGGCCTAATGATCCCAAGTACAGGACTCAACTTAAGCGACTGTGGGAAGCGGGCATCCTGGATAAAGCCCAGGTGTGGCCCCGTGAGAACGGGCTCATCGTATGGAAAGATATCATCCTTTTCATCACCGACGCAAAGGCGCTTGAAAATTGCAAGAAGCAACTTGCCAAAGAATTTCCCCGACAACTTCAGAAAATGCCATGAACAACAAAATCTATCGTTTCCTGTGTTACACAGCCGGTAGCGGATTCGGCGTTGGCTTTTTCCCCCTTGCCTCCGGAACCGCGGGCTCTGCAGCCACTCTGCCCGTCGCCTTCGGCATCGCTTACTTCTACGGGACGTGGGGGCTGCTGCTCACCGCTGTTGTCACCTTCTTCATAGGCGTCATCGCATCCAAAGAAATCCTCAAATACACCAAGCACGACCCCTCTCTCATCATCATCGATGAGGTCGTGGGACAGTTGGTCACCTTGGCCTTTGTCGGCTCCTGCCTGGTTGAAAACCTGCACGCCTGGTGGACGTACATCGCCGGCTTCTTCCTGTTCCGGCTCTTCGACATCGTTAAACCCCAACCCGCCAAGTGGGCGGATCAAAAGCTGCTCAACGCCTGGGGCGTGATGCTTGATGACGTCTTTGCCGGGATCTACGCCGGTCTCTGTCTCCTCCTCATCAATTTCTATCTCGTCTCATGAATGCTTGGTTGAAACTTATCCGTATCAAGCAGTGGGTCAAGAACGCCTTTGTCCTTGCGCCTCTCTTGTTCTCCTTTCAGTTTACGGACATCCCCTCCGTCCTGTCGGCTCTCTACGCCTTCCTCGCGTTCAGCCTTATCGCCAGCGCCCACTACATCGTCAACGATATTCAGGATCGGGAAAAGGATGCCCTGCATCCTCAAAAGAAATATCGCCCGATAGCCAGCGGAGTCATCTCGGTGAAAAAAGGTCTTGTGGCAGCCCTCCTTCTTTTGTACGGGGGGGGGGTATTCATTTGGCTGTTGGGCGATATCAAGGTTGCGGGAGTCATCGGGCTTTATCTGCTCATCAACGTCCTCTATTCCGGGAAGCTGAAGAACATCGTCCTATTGGATGTGTTTGTCATCGCCATAGGATTTGTACTGCGGGTGTATGCCGGCGCCTATGCCATCCATGAACCGGTATCGAGCTTTATCTTCATGACGACGCTGTTTTTATCGCTCTTTTTGGGATTTGCGAAACGCAAGGGGGAACTGCTTCGGCATGGAACGGCATCGCGTACCGTGCTCAAAAAGTACGGGAAAGAAATGCTCAATGCCTATCTGGCAGTCACGATGGCTCTCACCATCATGTCCTACGCCCTCTGGACCATGGAGACCAATACAAAGGCTAACCTTGGCACGCACCGCATGGTCTACAGCATCGTGTTTGTGGTGTTCGGGATGTTCTGGTACGTGTACATTTTGGACAAGTATAACGGTTCGGAGGATCCGACGGAGAACCTGTACAAGGATAAGGCTCTGTTGCTGACGTGCTGCACCTTTGTCGGCTACGTGCTGTTGCTCTTCCTCAACGTCGCATAAACAGGGAGAAAAGAGAGACATGAAAAACATCCTGCTGATCTTGTCCAGTGTAGCACTGAATGCCCTGGCGCAATTATTCGTCCGACAGGGGATGCTCAAAGTCGGTGTGGTCACGTTGAAATGGGATCAGCTCTGGAACATGCTTTTGAGTTTCTTTACGAATCTGTACCTTTGGGGCGGGATGCTGTGCTACGCCGTATCCCTTGTTTTGTGGATGGTGGTACTTTCGAAGGTCAATGTATCGCTGGCTTATCCCTTTTCCTGTGTCGGGTTTATCATCACCGCTGTCCTGGCCTATTTCTTCCTGAACGAGCCGCTCACTCCTCAAAAATGCATCGGGATAGCGGTCATTTGCCTGGGAGTGATCATTTTAACTTACAGCAAAGATTCTGCACCATGAAACAAACGGATTCTGAAAGCCCCGAAGGAGAGGCAAACGTCGCACCCGCATCCGCAGTCGCAACCGTAAGAAAGCCGCGTGCGCACTACATTGATCTGGTACGCGGCATCTGTGCCTTGAGCATCGTGTTTATTCACACATGCTTTTGGTCGGGTGGGGCATACGTTCCCATGCCGATGAAGTCCATCTCGCTGCTGTTGGATGTGCCGGCGTTTTTCTTCATCGCAGGCATGACCAGGGCGTACATTCAGAAGGACACCATTCTGACCCAGCTCTTTAAGCTTTCAATGATATTTGTGCTATTGGGGCTCTTATGCAATCTGATTGATGGAGGAGTTACGTGGGCATCGATTTTCAGACCGCTGTTTCTCATAAGGCTCGACGTTTCTCCCCTATTCAGGGCCGCAGCGGGTTCCTACTGGTTTGTTCCTGTCTATGCCTGCACCATCATCCTCGGCGGGGTGATCATTAAGAGTACGGGGGGGGGTATCTTGCGAAAGTCATCTTACTCATCGTACTCAGCTACGTGCTGGCGTTCGGAGGGGTGCTGAATTTTGCGGGGTACCGATTCCTTGGTGTGGACTTGCAAATGTTGCTCTTCCCGGTGGCGAGTTACTTGTTTGGCTACTGGTGCCAGCAGCACATCATCCCCGTGGAGATTCACAGGCGAAGAAAATTTGCCGTGCTCCTGGCATTCGTGGCTTTCATTGTTTTCCGCCTCTGTTATCTGTGCGAGGGCAGCAGTGTTTATAACCTGCAAATTAATAAATTCCCCACCAAACTTCCTTACATAGCCGCTTCCTGCCTCTCCATGGCTGCTATTATTTTCTTCGCCAGTGACACCCTGCGCAACCGCTTCTTTGAACATATCGGTCGCAACGCCATTTTCTACTACGCCGGTCAGGGGGTGTCCACTTCCTGTTCCCACCTCATTTCCCCGTATATTCGCTTGGAGTGGGGCATCAAACTGCCTATCATGTTCGCTATCAACCTAGCGCTTGCCATCATCTTCTCGGAAGCTTTGAGGCTGCTGGACAAAGCGCTTATTGTTATGGTTCGCGATTCACGATTCTGGCTTCACAAAACTGTCCAACATTTGATGAAATAAAGAGGTCAGCAAAGATCTCTCTTTCCGCAAAATCTGGGTTGACCCCGAAAGATTGAGGCGATTTAAAGTGGAATTTCCACATCGCCGTGCGAAGGTTAAACTTCGTGCGGAATGTTACTTATTTCGCACGCTTCCTTCGGCGGGAGAAGAAGTCGCCTTTGCCATTGGCGCCGCCGTTATTGCGGGAATATCGTCCCCTGCGAAGTTCATCGAACTCGCGGCTGCGGCGGTTGCGGCGTCCATTGTTTTTGTCCCCGTTGTTGCGGCGTTCGCGAGAACTGCGAGGATATGGCGAAAATGTCAGCGCGTGGCCGTCCGGGTGTCCTTTATCTTCACGCACGTTTACCTCGTACCCGCAAAGGCTGCACACTGAAAGGCGTTCTATGAGCAGAGGCCCCACATCCGGTGAAACATCTACCAGAGTGTGCTTCAGAAAGATACGGATATCCCCTACGCTCCCTTTCGGTGCGCCGCCCTCGTTGTACAGCAGTCCCGCTACATCTTTCGGACGGATGCGAAGCATCTTGCCGGCATTGATGAAAAGGGTCATGCTGTCTCCTTTCTCATCGAATGAGCGCTTTGGCCGAGCCTCGTGCGCCATGCCGCTACGGTTCGGCATATCTTCCGGAATAGGGTGCAGTTCGCGGCTCAGTCTTCGAATCAGCAGTTCAAACATGGCTGAAGCAATTTGCTCTGCCGGCAATTCGATATCCTGCAGCTCCTCCGGCAAGTCCAGGCTACCCGTTGTGGCGAGTTCCAGCACATCATCCACGAGAGCCTCGCGACGCGCTTGCTCCACCATCTCCGCCGTCATCACCTTTTCCCGCTGCATGCGCACGCCGGTGAAGCGCTCGATGCGACCCAGCAAAGAGAAATCACGCCGTCCGATAAAAGTGACAGCCTTGCCCTTGTGCCCGGCGCGAGCCGTGCGACCGATGCGGTGTACATAATCTTCCGGTTCGCGCGGCAACTCGAAATTCACGACGATATCCACATCTTCGATGTCCAATCCGCGTGCGGCCACATCCGTTGCCACGAGCACGTTCAGATTTCCCTGACGGTAAGAGGCAAGCACACGTTCGCGCAGGGTTTGCGGCATGTCGCCGTGCAGGCGATCCACCGAGTACCCGCGCGAAAGCAGGCCGTCCACAATGTCGTCCACAACTCGCTTTGTGTTAGCGAACACGAGACCCCGTTTCATGCGTCCCATCTCGATGAGGCGACTGAGCACCTCAATGCGTGAGGAGAAAAGGACCTCGTACACACTTTGCTCGCAGGTTGGCACCGTCAATTCCGGGCGATGAATGGTAATTTCCACTGGATCCCGCGAGATGCGATCGATGAGTGATCGGATAGCCGGAGAAATCGTGGCAGAGAAAAACAGCGTTTGCCGTTCTGTTGGCAGCAGAGCCACGATGCGGTCAATTTCCTCTGCAAATCCCATGTCGAGCATTTCGTCCGCTTCATCCAGGATGAGCATACTGATGCCCCCCGTGTGCAATTCGTTTTTTTCGATAAGGTCGAGAATCCTTCCCGGAGTACCGGCTACAAAAGGAACTCCACGGCGGAGAGCTGCCAGTTGTGGCGCGTACGATGTGCCTCCATAGATGGCCGCTGCCGAAATATTGTCCAGGAAGATCGCCAGTTTATCCACTTCCTTGCTGATTTGTACGGCAAGTTCCCGCGTCGGTGCGAGGCAAAGGACTTGCACCTGAGCTGCGGTTGCATCAATTTTCTCCAATGCGGGGATGGTGAATGCCAGTGTTTTACCAGATCCCGTATGCGACCTGCCCACGATATCCGCTCCCGCCAAGGCTGGGGGTATCGCCTGTTCCTGAATCGGAGACGGCGTCTCAAATCCAAGCATATCGATCGCCTCCAAAATTTCAGGGCATATTCCTAGCTCAGCAAATGTCATAAACGCCGCAAAGGATGCCTTATCTCACATCTAATGTCAAGCACCAATATATTCGCCGGAAATGGATTGCTGGCAGTTGCGGAGGTGGGCGGTGCAACGCTGCATGAATCGTTTTCGCGGGGAAGAAGTGGGGGACTCATGACCCGCGCGGAAAATCGCGGTAGCAGCGCCAGTTTACGAAGAGGAACCAGGCGGTGATGAAGGCTGTGAAGATCCACGTCTGTGTGAGCGCCCAGATGAAGATCAGAGAGGCGGTTATTACCCCGATGAGACTTGCGCGTTTAGGATCGTTGAGCAGCAGCGCAAGAGCCCTTCCTCCATCCAGCGGTAGGATGGGCAGTAGGTTGAAAATGCTCCAAATTACGCTGATGAAGGTGAAAAGGGAGAAGCCCAGCAAAAGGTGAAGGGAGGGATCGAGAATCTCAACACCGCGCAGAAACGGTTGGATTATCGGGATGAGTAAATCCTGCCCCTCCGGTGCGAGAGAGAGGAGCGGAAGAAGCAGGGCAGAGAGAACCCCGCCGAGAACATCTCCGGACAAGAGTCCAAGAAACGCTCCGACGACTGCCGCCGACGCCAGGGCGGCGCCCGCTCCTGCCAGCACGATGAGGAGGTCTTGCCACCGTGTGAGAGATTGCCTCCCCTCCGTGTGCGTTACCCCACCGAGATTACCGAGTTCAACATTCAGGACTCGGATGCCAAATGCCTTGGCACAGAAAGCATGCCCGTATTCATGTATCAGCAAGCTTATGACGCCTAAGATCATAAAAGACAGCGAGTAAACAAGGTCAGGCGGACCGCTTCCTGCACTGCCGAGGATCAGCAGAACAATCCAAATTGAAGGGCGAATAGTCGTGGGAATTCCGGCAAAAGAAAACGAAAGTGTGAAGCGCGAGGAACCAGTCATGCCTTCTCGTTTTTACAGGAAAATCATCCTCGATTCAATACCTATTTCAGGTATCCCCCTTTCTGTCGGAGAGAAAGTTTACGACCTGTAGGAGGGAGGAGGATAACGATCGAGCCACTTTGTCCGACAGGGAGCGACGCTACAGGATTTGGCGCAAAAGCTGCAGAACCATACGACCGGTCTCACCGAGGGATTCATGGCTGATGCGATCCATGTTATCTGCTTTCGTGTGCCACCAGGTAGAGCGGCAGAATGAGGCGATGAGATTCAGGGTGTGTACGCCTGCTTCAGCAAAAGGGCGATGGTCATCCAGCATGCTTCCGGGGAGAATTGTCCAACGAGTCTCAGGAAGTCCCAGGGTATGAAGAGCATTCAGGTACTGCTCCATCATGTCTTCTGTGGTATCCAGCAATGGTACGGCGATAGTTTTACCGGCCCCTCCAACCATATCGAGATTGATGAGGTAGCGAGGGAGACATCCTATGCGGCGCTGCACTTCGTGGCGTGAACCGAAAAGTCCATCCTGCGGCGTGATGTGGGGCCCGAAAGATTCTTCTCCGTCAAAGAAGACGAGCTCGATACGTCGGGCGAGATCCGGTTGCAGAGTGAGCACTCGTGCCAGTTCCAGGAGTACAGCGGCGCCACTGGCGCCGTCATCCGCACCGAGAATAGCATTCTCTCCACTTCCTTTTGTGTCGATGTGGCAACTGAGGACGAGTTCACGTGGGGTATTTGCTTCTCCGAAGGTGGCGCAAAGATTCTGCATGCGCTGCCGGGGGAGAGAGGGAGGTGAAAAAATAATCGACTGCACATGCCAGCCGATTGCAGTGAGCTGTGAGTTGATCATTTCCACCTGTTTTCGGTAGGCGTCGGAACCGGTGGGACGTGGACCGAGCGCACAGAGAGCCGCGCAGTGTTCGTAGGCTCGAACAGCTGAAAAATCCTCCGTATGAAGAGGTTCTTGCTTCTCAGAGGACGGAAGTTGCGATGGTTCAGCAACAATCGGAGTTTCGTCTCGTTCGCAGGAGAGCAGCACGCAACACGCCACCATCGCAGGAATTGAAAACCACTGACCAATCCGACTCATGGACGGGCGGTGATACCGAAAATTTCAAGTAGACGAATGAGCTCATTCTGCCCTGCAAAGGATATCTCAATAACGCCGCTGCACTTTCCTTTCGGGACGATTTCGACGCGCGCAGAGAGGCTCCTGGAGAGCTCTCGGCAGATATTCCCGTACGGCGCTTCTGCTCTCTCTCTGACCTCGGCCTGATCCTGAGGCTCCTCCTGTGGGGCTGCCAGTAAGTCCCGAACGTGTTTTTCAGTCTGACGCACCGTCATTGATCGTTGCACCACGCGGTCGGCCGCGGCTTTTTGTTGCCTTTCGTTGTGCAGCTGCAGCAGTACTTTCGCATGTCCAACTGTGATCTTTTCTGCCTCCAGCAGCTCGCGTACGTCCGGACAAAGATCCAGCAAGCGCATGGTGTTGGCTACCACAGCGCGGGATTTTCCCACGTGCTGAGCGATAATTTCCTGCTTCATGTGAAAACGGGTTTTGAGCAGGCGATATTGCTCGGCTTCCTCCAATGGGGAAAGATCCTCGCGTTGCAAGTTTTCAATGAGGGTGATCTCTGCGACCTCCTGGTCGGTAGCTTCCATCACAACCACTTTCACCTCTTTATGTCCTAAAGCGGCGACAGCTCGCAGGCGTCGCTCCCCGGCAATAAGCTCAAAGTGCCCATTTACACGGCGAACTACGAGGGGCTGAACCAAACCGCGCTCACGGATAGAAGCAGCGAGTTCGTCGATCTGTTCTTGCTTGAAGATGCGCCGAGGTTGGAAGGGAGAGGAGTGAATGTCTGCCACACCGGCAAGAATGATCCTCTTGTCGTCAGCCGCCATTGCGGTCGTTGTGTTTTTCTGAAGCAGTGCGTTGAGTCCGGTTCCTATTACTCGGCGTGCCATGGGCGCATTCTACCTGACTACGTGACGAAAAGCAAATGAATTCTGTCCCTTCTCGTTGAAAAGAAGCTATACTTGTCTCAATTACGATGTAGCAATCCCGTAATGTGTCTGTTTTTAACTGTTCGGTTTTTCTCCGCTGTATATAACCCTCAGGGGTACAGACGCGATACCAGCATCGTGCAGCCGTTCCATTTCCGTGCAAAAGGCGTTCCACGCCGCTGCATCCCGGGTGGAGAGGCAGCCCTCCGACCCTTTTCTCTCCGCGAAATGCAGCATGAGGCATGTGCGCCCCGTGCCCGGTGGATCCGGTACACGAAACCCACGCAATTTTCCCGTTCGCTTCGTGCAGAGTGTTGTTTCCTCCGACAGAGCCGGGAAGGCGGTGTCCGGGTAATCCTCCGGTGCATAGTTTCCCCAACCGGTGTCCGGCGGATAATTACCGCGCTCGGCAAAGGGGCTTTGCCGACTCATCCAACCTCCGGTCTGCACTCCGAACTCCAGAAGCAGCCGGTCACTCCCCATTTCTCGCAGGCGCAGCTGTCCGGTGAAGATACGCCCGGATGCACAGATAGAGTGTCTTTGTTCTTCCGCGCGTACCCCTGTTGGCTCCGTGCCGTAAAAAATAACTTCGATGCGAGATGCTTTCTCCATAGGCGGATGGGAGGGTGTCGAATATTCAGCAGAGCGCACGAATAGCTGTAGCCACACAGCGCGGACACGGCACGCCGTGGGTGGCTTTGAGTTGCATGCAAGTGGTGGCGCCGAGTGTTTCCGAAAACGCGGAGCACAGAGTTTCTTTGCGGTCCGGAGAGATCGTGATAGCCGCGTAGAGCGCGCCACAGGTTCCGCCAGGCGCTTTTCCAACATTGCAGTTCTTCATGGCATCCACAAGATCTTCCCGTCCCATAGCAGCGCAGACAGTTTGAGCGCAATTAAGGTGGCGCGGAGGTTGGCGAAAGATGGAGAGGGCATATTCTTCTCTTGTCATTATTATGTTGATTTTTAAATTGTTACCCAGATGGATTTAAGGTAGTCTTCCGGGGAGAAGTCGAAGGGCATGGGAACACTGCGCAGGGTGGCGGCAGAACCGACGCCAGCGGTTACGACGGCGTGGAAAGCTCCCGGGGACAGGCGCCGACTATTGGTGGTGCAGAGCATGGTGCCGCCGGGAGATAGACAGCGCACAGCGAGAGCTACGAGTTCCGAGTAGTTGTGTTCTGCCCGCCAGATGGTTCCGGTACTTGAGTCGCGCGAGAAAGTCGGAGGATCTAACACGATGCAGTCGAAGCGGCGTCCCTGTCGAGCGAAGCGGCGCAGCCAGTGCATGGCGTCTCCGCGGCAAAAATAATGCGCGACCGGGTCGAGGTCGTTCATCTGCATGTTCTCCTTACAACGGGTCAGGCAGCTTGCTGCCAGGTCCAGCGTGGTTGTTGTGGCTCCTCCCAGCGCTGCGCATACAGAGAAAGCGCCGGTGTAGGCAAAAAGGTTCAGTACAGTCATGCCTCGTCGGCATTTTCGTCGCAGTTCAAGACGGTTGTCGCGCTGATCGATGAAAATTCCCTGGGAGTAGCCGGATTCCATATCCATCATGAAGCGCACGCCATTCTCACAAATGTTAAATTTCAATGGCAGTTTCGGGTTGCGAAGTGGTCGAGGAGGATGCTTTTCTCCTTTTTCGAGTCGCTTAATGAAAATATCTTCCTCCCGTGCGCGTAACCATTCTTCAATTTCTTCCGGCAGTTCTGCGTTGCGGAGTGAAACAAGAAAGCGGCCGGCGAGAGAATCAATTGCTACACCGCGACATAATGTGTCCTCAGCCAGCAGGCGGTATGCATTTGTCCCCTGTCCCAGTTTCCCTGCTTTTTCCCCTTGCATCCTGTCGAGTTCTGCCTTCATGATTCCGGGAGGGGTGATCAGGCTAGCTTTTCGCTTCCAAACCTTCCTCACTTGCGCCGGCTTCGGCTTTTTGCCGGATGGTTTCTGCCATCGTGGTGAGGGCGTTGGCGCGTGTACTGGCCAGATGTTCCTTCAGACCAGAGGTGTTGAGAAGTTGCAAATCGGCATGGAGTACTTCCTCCCGGGTGAGACCGGAGAGCAGGCGAATGAAGATGGCAATAAGCCCTTTGGTAATGAGGGAGTCGCTGTCGGCGTGGATGATGAAGCGTCCTTCCCGCAGCTCGGTTCCCACCCACACTCGGCTCTGGCAGCCGCGTATGAGGTTTTCATCCTTCCGGTATTGATCCGGCAACGGAGGGAGCTGTCTGCCCAACGAGATGATGTACTCGTAGCGTTCCGTCCAATCATCAAAGACGGCGAACTCGTCCAGCAATTCCTTGATGCGTCGGTCGTAATTCATGAGCGCGAGAGGATGGAAAGGACGGCTTTTTGCGCGTGCAACCGGTTCTCAGCTTCGCGGAAGATGGCTGAGGCGTGAGCCTCAAGCACGTCCTCGGTAATTTCGTAGCCGCGGTAGGCGGGCAGGCAGTGGAATACACTATGTCCCGGCTCTGCCACGCTAAGCAGCTCACGATTCACTTGGTAAGGGAAAAAAGCTCTCTCCTTGGAGCCTTTTTGGTCTTCCTGTCCCATGGATATCCACGTGTCGGTATTAATGACTGTTGCGCAACGCACAGCTTCTACGGCGTCGGTGGTGCAAGTGATGTTCGGGGCATCAAGTTTTGCAAGGATTTTCTGATTGGGCAGCGCTTGCTGCGGGCCAGCCAGGGCTAAGTTGAAGCCCAGCTTTTTCGCTGCCCACATCCATGAGCGTCCCATATTGTTATCTACGTCGCCCAGGAAGGCAATTTTCATGTTCTTCCAGGCTCCGCGTCCGTAGATTTCCTCCAGTGTCAGCAGGTCCGCCAGGATCTGGCATGGATGTTCCTGATCCGTCAGCGCATTGATCGTCGGTATTTCGGAATAGGTCGCAAAGTCTTCTACATCCTGCTGCGCATACGTGCGTATCACTGCTCCGTGCAGCATACGACCCAGGACGCGGGCCGTATCCTTGATTGGCTCACCCCGTCCCAGCTGCATATCCCGAGTAGATAAAAACAGGGTATGTCCTCCCAATTCGCCGATGCCCACCTCAAACGAGACGCGCGTGCGCGTGGACGATTTGGAAAAGATAAGTCCCCAGCTCTGCCCCGACAGCGGTTGTTTCTGGGGTTCCCCACGCAGGGCCTTAAGCTGGTGCCCCAGCTCCAACAGTTCTGCAATTTCCTCTCCGCTCAGGGATTCAATAGATAATAGGTTCTTCATGGGAAGCACAAAGTATACCACATCTCTCTCGTTTGTAAAGCTTCGCAAAAGAGGCAAAATGCGCTAAATAACGCGCACCCGGGGAGACAGAACCCGGGGAAAATGGAGGAAAGGAAAATCAGCAGCACTCGTTATTTTCGATCAGGCGCAGGGGAATGTCTGAAAGCGGATACTCCGGCACCTGGATGAGCTCTACCCTATACATTTTCGCAATGGCCGGAGCCTCCGATTTTTTGTAATCCAGACCGTAGTAAATCGTCCTGACCCCGTGTGCGCAGAGCGCCTGCATGCACGAGGTGCAGGGCATGGTGGTGCAGGCGACGATGCGCGCCTCTCCTCGTTTGAAGAGACTGCATAGATTGATTTCGGCGTGGAGCATGTACTTCTGCCGTTCATCGCGGGAATCCCAGAATCCGGGAGGGGCGGTGAATTTTGGGAAGAGGCCATTGTATGCCGTTCCGATAACGCGATTATCAGCATCCAATGCGGCAGCACCCACCTTGCGATACGGATCTTCGGAACGCAGGGCAGCCACATGCGCCAGCGACATCACATACTGCGGTATCGTGAGTCGTGCCATTTGTCGTGGGGGTGGGGTAGAAATTATTCCGGGAGAATTTCGTCTTCAACCAACTCCGCCAGAGTCTGGCGACGGCGGATAAGCTGTGCCCGCGCGCCGTCCACCAGAACCTCTGCTGCAAGCGGACGTGAATTGTAAGTGGAAGACATGGAAAAGCCGTAGGCACCTGCGCTCATTTCGGCGAGGAGTTCGCCGGGTTGCACATCCGGCAAATTACGGTTCTGAGCCTGAAAGTCGCCGGATTCGCAGATGGGACCAACGACATCCGCCACCACGGAGGTCCCCTCCACATGCTCTCGCACGGGCCATATCTCGTGGTGCCCTTCGTAGAGAGCCGGACGGATGATGTCGTTCATGCCTGCATCGATGATTTTGAAGATTTTTTTCTCACCTTTTTTCTCATAGAGGCAGCGAGTGAGCATCACGGCAGCGTTACCTGTCAGACGACGTCCCGGCTCCAGAAGGATACGCAATCCCAATGGTTTGAGCAAGGGGATGAGAACTTCTGCGTAGCTCTTAAGCGTGATCTGTCCGGGGTGTTTCTCCCACCACTCCGGCGAGCCGGATGCCAGACAGCCATCGTAGACGATTCCCACGCCACCACCGATACTCCAGAATTCAATGCCGTAGTCCGCCTTGAGCTTTTTCACCAGGGGGGTGAGTTTTTTCACCGCTTGCACGAAGGGTTCGGTCTCGGTGATCTGCGAGCCGATGTGCATCTGTATTCCGCGTAATTTCAGGTGAGGCATCTCCTTAGCCACGGCGGCATACAGCATCTCAATGCGTGAGGCATCCACACCGAACTTGTTTTCCTGGGTGCCTGTAGTGATATACTTGTGCGTGTGAGCATCTACATTCGGATTCACTCGCACAGCTACCGGGGCCACGTTGCCCATCTCGGCAGCGAGGCGGTCGATTGTCAGTAACTCACCCTCGCTTTCGCAAATAAAACAATAGATGCCCGAAGAAAGGGCATAGCGAATTTCTGCTTCGCTTTTGCCTACACCCGCGTAGGTGCACAGCGCCGGGTCTCCACCGGCGCGAATGACGCGCCAGAGCTCGCCCCCGGAGACAATGTCGAAGCCCACCCCTCGCTGAGCCATGAGTTTCAAGATGGCGCCGTTGCTGCAAGCTTTTACGGCGAACGCAACGTGAGCATCAATGGGGGCGAAGGCGAGTTGCAGCTCTTCAAGATCAGAGAGGATAGTGTTTTTGCTGTACACGAACGTCGGCGTGCCGTAGGCAGCGGCGATTTCCTGCAGGTCGACTTGTTCGCAATGGAGGGATCCGTTTCGGTAGGCGAAGCGATGCATAGGCTCAATTGTTCGATATTTTTGAAGAGGGGGGAGAGGAGTTTCCGGGGTTGTCATCGACAAAGGTGGCCACCCAGTAGAGATCCACGGAATTTTCCAGGGCAAGCTTCGTGAGCACGGTGAGGGGAACCGCCAGCAGCATGCCGATAGGTCCCCACACCCAGCCCCAGATGAGTACCGAGAAGAGCACCACTGTCGTCGCTATCCCAAATTGTTTGCCGAGGAAGAGGGGTTCAATGCCGTTGCCGATAGCGAAGTTAATCGCCAGATATCCCCCTGCCACAATCAACATGCCACCCCAATCCTTCAGCACCAATGCCAGCAGGATGGGTGGCACTGCGGCCACGATAGACCCGATGGTCGGGATGTAGTTGAGCACACATGCCACAAAGCCCCAGAGGAAGGCAAAAGGCACCTGCATGGCATGGCAGAGCCACCATGCCAGCAGTCCGGTGCTCACGCTTGCCAGGGTTTTGATGATAAGATATTTTTGCATGCCGCGCAAAGCATCAATGACCTTGCCTTTGCCTTGGATGCTGTTTGGCAGGCGCTCAAAATTACGGCGAAAGAGAGGAGCTTCGCCGAGGATGAAGGTCATGAGAATGAGCACGAGCGTGGCGATCGACATGAAAGAAAGCACACGCCCGGTGAGGGACTGGGAGAAGGAGATAAGTTGTTGGGGGTTGATCAGAGTCAGTGGCGAATCCAACAAAGTGCGCGCATGTTCCCCAACGCCCAGTTGATCCATCCATTGCAGAAATGCGTCGTATTTTTCCCCGACGTGCTTCAGAAAATCTCCCTGCAGCGTACTCTTCACATCTGCTGCCAGGAATTTGATCAGGTTGATCAACCCGTAGATCACCCCCATGTCCAATATCACCGTGCATGCTACCGCCAGCCAGTGCGGGAGTCGAATGTAGCGGCGCAGCGCCGACGTTATGGGGTAGCTAATAATGGCCAGAAAGGAGGCGAGGACGATCGGAATCGTGATTTCGCTAGTGTATTTCAACCCGAAGAGCACAACAAAAGCCGCTGCGGCAGTTAACAAGGCTCGAGCTCCTTCGCCGGCGGCGAATCCCGAGCTCTTCCTGAGCCGTTGTTGCGCTGAGTCTTGCGGTTGCATCGGTGGGATTCTATCCTTTTCCTTTTCTCTTTTCAAGACGGAAAATAACCCTATTTTCAGAATTTGAAAATCGCTTGCGCGGTGTAGGAGTCGGGCGTATAATGCCCCTCGTTATGAAGAAGTATGCAGATGCGCTTGTGCGCTACGGTGAGATGGGGATTTCCCTGGATTTTTCAAAAATGGAAGTTCCATCGCTTTTAGAGGAACGTCTTGCTCCTACCGTGAAACAGGCTTTCGTTGATATGAATGAGCTGGAATGCGGAGCCATTTCCAATCCTGATGAAAATCGCATGGTGGGGCATTATTGGCTGCGCAATAGCGCCCTGGCCCCCACTTCTGAACTCAAGGCAAAGATTGATGAGACGCTCATTAGTTTGAAGGCCTTTGCTTCGGATGTGCTTAGTGGTCGTGTTCTCGCCCCGAGTGGGGAGACTTTCAGCGATTGTCTTGTCATCGGTATCGGTGGATCGGCGCTAGGACCGGAGCTCGTGGCAGATGCCCTGCCAGCACACGGTTTACGGATGCATTTTATGGACAATACGGATCCTGACGGCATGCAGCGCGTGTTGGAGGGACTCCCCGTTGCACGCACGCTCGTGGTCGTGATTTCCAAAAGCGGGGGTACACCGGAGACACGCAACGGAATGGTCTGCGCGCAGAATTTTTTCCGAACTGCTGGGTGCTCGTTTGCGCATCACGCCGTGGCGATTACCGGCGTCGACTCGCATCTCGACAAAGTTGCGGCAGAGGAAGGATGGATCACTCGCTTCCCTATGGAAGATTGGGTAGGCGGTCGTACCTCCGAGACCTCGGTTGTTGGTTTGCTGCCGGCAGCTTTGCAAGGGGTGGATATTGACGCCCTGCTGCGTGGCGCGGCGGAGATGGATGCCCGTACCCGAGAGCCCAACGCTTCCTCAAATGCCGCCATGAGGTTAGCGCTCGCATGGTATGCTGCCGGGGATGGTCATGGTAAGAAAGATATGGTCGTGCTGCCGTATAAGGACAGTCTTGTGCTCTTTTCCAAATACTTGCAACAACTCATCATGGAATCCATTGGAAAGGAACTGGATTTGGACGGAAAGGTGGTGAATCAGGGGATCTCGGTGTATGGCAACAAAGGATCTACGGATCAGCATGCCTACGTGCAGCAATTGCGTGATGGGTTGAACAATTTCTTCGTCACTTTTATCGAAGTGCGCCGCTGCGCATGTGACATCGTGGAGGTGGAGCCGGGTTTTACTGCTGGGGATTACCTGCAAGGTTTTCTGAGAGGTACTCGCAAGGCGCTGGCGGAAAGCGGTCGCCCCAGTATCACCATTTCTATCCCTCAGGTGGACGCGTACAGCCTTGGTGCGCTCATTGCCCTCTTTGAGCGAACCGTTGGTTTTTATGCCTCGCTGGTGCACATCAATGCTTACCACCAGCCCGGCGTACAGGCCGGCAAGAAAGCTGCCGGCGCTTTCCTCAAGCTGCTGGCGCAGGTGTACGGCTCTCTTGAGCACAATGCCACGACCGCCGTTCAACTTGCGGCGAAGATACAAGCAAATGAGGAGGATACCTATCATGCTCTCGTGCACTTGGCTGAGTCCGGCAAGGCTCAGTGGATTCCTGCTGACACGGCAGATCAGGACACCTTTTGCGCCCTGTGCTGAGGCGTTCACTTTTCCCGTGATGCGACACGCGCCATGATGTTGAGGAAAATGCTTTCGCAAATTGTAGGGCTTGGGGTGTGCATCCTCTTGCTCAGTGGTGCGTTCTATGGCCTCGAGAAGCTGTATTTTGAGCCGCACCGGGTGCCGCCCTGCGTGCAGAAGAATTTGCCAGAAGGCCGCATCTGTCCGCAGGAACTCGTGGATCATTGGCGGGATGCTCGGGATCCCTCCCACTACAGAGTCGTCTGGGTGGACGCGCGTAGTGAGAGTGATTACGAACTCAACCATTTCCTGCGCCAGGGCAACTGTGTTTTTCCCATTCGCCCCGGCGCCAATTTGTCGCACCTTTTGGACGCCGCCATCGAACGTCTTATCCGGGCAGAACAAAATAACGAATGCATCGTTGTCTTCTGCACGTCCTCCTGCACTTCTTCGGAGGAAGTTGCTGATGAATTACGGCGCACAGGCCTCATTTCCGCCCCAGTGTTTGTGCTGGAGGGAGGCTGGTCCGCCCTCCGGGAAATGCCTTATTTGCAAGATTAGACAAACACGTGAGGAAAGACTGGTAGTTTAAAATGAGAAATTAATCTGTGCCCTGCCAAGTGTAGAGTCGGCGGTTGATTCTGCCGGGACAATGGCAGAGGGAAGGGAAGAAAAGCGCCGTGTATCATAGGATCATCATGCAGTCGCCGTAAGAGAAGAAGCGGTAGCGCTCTTCTACGGCGCGACGGTAAGCTTCCAGAATGAGCTCGCGTCCTGCAAAGGCGCTCACGAGCATGATGAGAGTGCTCTGCGGCAGATGAAAGTTGGTGAGCAAAGCGCCGGTAACCTGATAACGGAAGCCGGGGTAGATGAAGATATCCGTCTCGCCCCGGCCGGGCTGCAGCGGCAGACCATGTCGTGCGGCCTGCGTCTCCAGCACGCGCACACTGGTGGTGCCCACGGCGACCACACGCCCGGCGGCGTTGATGGCATCCGCCGTGGATGGCGGGAGGTAGAAGGATTCGGTGTGCATGTGGTGTTCTTCCACACGATCGACTTTCACCGGGCGGAAAGTGCCGACGCCGACGTGCAGGGTGAGAAAGCAGTGCGGCAGAGAGTCGAGCAGCTCCCGGTCGAAGTGCAGACCGGCGGTAGGCGCGGCGATGGCTCCCTCGTGTGCGGCGTAGACGGTTTGGTAACGTTCTCTGTCGGCGGGATCGCTCTCGCGGTTCATGTAGTGAGGAAGGGCGAGACGACCGAAGGTTTCGGCATCCACCGGCTGATCCCAGCGGATGAAGCGGTAGCCTTCGGCATCGATGCTTTCGACGATGCCCGTCGAGGAGCCGATCTGCACGCTGCGTCCGATTTTCATTTTACGCCCGGGGCGAACAAGGCATTTCCAGACGAGCTCGCCCATCATACCGGCGCGCACGAGTTCAATGCTGCCGTCATTCGAGAAAAAACGGGCAGGCACGACCCTGGTATCGTTGAGCACGAGCATGTCGCCGGTATGTATATAGCTCGGCAAGTCGCGAAAGTGGCGATGTTCAATGAGTCCTGTGTCGCGATGCACCACCATCATGCGCGAGGCGGTGCGTTCCGGCAGGGGACGATCTGCGATGAGCTCCGGAGGCAGGGTGTAGTCGAAATCTGCCGTGCGCATATGGAAAATGACCGAATCTTACGATATCAGCATGGGAAAATCTCCATGCGGCGCAGGGTCTCCTCCTTCCCCAGCACGGAGAGGAGCACATCCATGCCGGGACCCACATGGCTGCCGGTGAGTGCGAGACGCAGCGGATACATGCCGGCGCCGACCTTTACACCGTGTTCTTTGCAGAGGGGTTTGATGAGGGCAAAGGCGGTTTGCGCATCCCATTCCGGTAGGTCGCGAAAGGCGTCGGCAATGAGATCAAGCATCTCCCGTGCGTTGTCCTGGAGTTTCTCCATGGCTTCTTTTTCGTACACCGGCCCCTGTACCCAGCGCACCCAGGCCGGTACTTCGGAGAGCAGCTGCACCTTCTCCTGTACTCCCGCGATGGCTTCGCGCAGAGCGGGGGTATCTTCCAATCCGGCGGCAGTGCAGAAGGGGAGCGCGCGCTGGACAAAATCCTCCGGCGAGAGCCGCTGGATATGCTGCTGGTTCATCCACTTGCACTTGGTGATATCGAACTTGGCCGCAGCGCGGTTCACGTGTTCCAGGGAGAAGAGGTCGATAAGCTCCTGCATGGAGAAGATCTCGCGCTCATTTTTTGGATTCCAGCCCAGCAGGGCTATGAAGTTCACGACGGCTTCCGGCAGAAAGCCCTCCTCCGGGTAGCAGCCCAATTGCGCCCCCACATCTCGCTTGCTCATTTTTGACCCGTCCGGGTTCTGGATGAGTGGGATGTGGGCATACACCGGCGGTTTCTCGCCGAATGCCTCAAAGAGCTGCAGGTGCTTGAAGGTGTTCATGATATGGTCCTCGCCGCGGATGACGTGTGTAATCTTCATCTCAATGTCATCCACCACATTGACTAGGTGGAAGATGTACGACCCATCCGTGCGCTTGAGCACCATGTCCGGCGTGTTTTCCTCGTTCGTGTAATCCACGCTGATATCGCCGCATACGGCATCGTGCAGGGTGATGATCCCATCCCGTCGGAAGCGGAAGCGCCAAACGGTTCCCTCGCTCGTATCGGGGATCTCGTTGCCATCTGCATCCCGCTTGTTTGGGGCGGGACACTCGTACACCTTCCCGGCGTCCACAAGCCGCTGGAAGTAGCGGTCGTAAATTTTTCCGCGTTTGCTTTGGTAATAAGGCTCATAAGGTCCACCTATTCCTTCACCTTCGTCCCAATCCAGTCCCAACCACCGCATCCCCATAAAGATCGCTTGCATGGCTTCTTCTACATGCCGCTGCTGATCCGTATCCTCAATGCGCAGCACAAACGTACCTCCCATTTTGCGCGTGAAGAGATAGTTGAACAGCGCCGTGCGTGCGCCGCCAATGTGCAGATATCCTGTCGGAGATGGCGCAAATCTTGTGCGTACCTTCGTTTCCATGCGCGTTCTTATACACCCGCCTGGTTGTTTTTTCAAGCGCGAATTCCCAATCTTTTGCGTCCAATACATGAGCAATTTTCTACGGTTTACTATCCAACGACACAATGGCTTGCATAATACCTCGTCGGCGGTAGCTTGGGACAAAAGTATTTAAATCATTATTACTAGCGAACTATGAATTGTAGTATACGGAGAGTAGCCAAGTACGAGTTATGAATTACGAAGCTTTTAGGTTAGCGCGCTTTGCGAGGGAGCGTTCCGCTGATGTGGGCGATAGGTTTTGGAACTTGAGTGGTAATTGGTTATGAATCTTTTTGGTGGACTAAACAGCATCCCTGGCTTGTCGGCTCAAAACAAATGTGTTTAACCTGAGGATCAGTTACATTTTCTTGCCTGGCGAAACAAGGAAGGTATAATAGGCACATGGAGATGAAAATCACTGGGTGGGGTGCGAGTCTGTTGGGGGCTTTTTTGGCTGTGGCTGCGCTGTTGGTTTCCTGCGTGGAGAGAGAGACAAAAAAGCTGACAGGGGTGGCGTTGCGGCAGTTGGAGGAGATCAGCGAAGTGGGTTTGCCGACGCTCGAGAAAGAAAATCTCGTTGAGGCGGAGTTTATCGACATTTTTCGGCGAGTTGCGGAGCGTTATAAAAAAACCGGAGATCTCGTGGCGGGGAAAAAACGGGGAGAGCCGGATATATTGCAACTTGCCTGTCTTTTTAAAAAACGTGAACTCGTGCGGAGTTTGCTGGAGCAAGGAGCAGATCCGAATGCGCACGCACCGGATGATGAATCGCCGCTGCTGTTGGCGGTGGGGACTTATCTGTTGCCGGAAACAACGACGGAGGAAATCATCCCGGTGGTGGATACTTTGCTGGCAGGTGGCGCGGACTTTAAAAAATCAGGTACGAATTCAGATGATTTTCTTACCCAAGCGGCATTTGCCTGCGAGCGGGAAGAAGTGCTGCTGCATCTTCTTGACAAGGGAGCAAAGCCGGATGCGCAGACTGTTCTTCCGCCGGCGCTGCATGGCTGGGCAGAAGCATTAAAACGATTACTGCCGATGGTGGGGAACCGAACGGAAGGCCTGTTACATGCTGTGGCGACGGGTTGCTGTCAGTTTGAAGGAGATTATCTGCGCTGTCTCCATATTTTGCTGGAGAAGGGAGCGGATATCCACGCCCCTGAAACTCCGGATGATCCCGGCAGCACGGCGCTTTTCCGCATAGCAGCAGAGATGAGCGCGCTGGAAGAAAATGATCTGCATTTGCCGCAGGCTGTAGATGTTTTTGCTTACCTTGTGCAGCGAGGTGCAGACCCTTACCTGCGCGCAGAGGAAGATGAGAGTTACCCCGGTTTTGCTCCTTATGATTTTTTAGCGCGACGACCGAAGCTCCTTGCTGCGCTGAAGGATAAGGGAATTACACTGCAACCCCCGGCCCTGCGTATCAACGGAGGGAAAAATTTGTCAGCAGACATCTGCCGCGCGGCACTGTACAAACCATCGGAAAAGGAAGTCGCACCTTTCTTCGAAACGATCGCAGGAGTGCTGCGTCCGACTCCGGAAATGCTGGGTGCGGAAATATATGCGCAGGCGCTGGAAAAAGGGGTGCATTTGCTGGGGGATATTGATGCTGAGCGTGCAGCTCAGCGAATTACAGAAATGCCGTTGTGGCAACAAGCGCTGGGAACGCAGGATGCAGAAATTGTTATGACGTCTCTTCTAGCTGCTCTGCAGGATACACCGAGCATCAAACTCCCCGCAGATTTTCTCTACCATCAGGCTGAGCGTGCGCAAAGAGAGGGGCGTGGGGAAGAGGCGTCCGTTCTCGTCGAGCTTATGGGGCGTAGCGATGACGGAGCAGAGTTGCTTCTCCTCTGTATGGAAGATTCTCGTCTTCCTATCCGTGCCGGGGCATATGCTGCACGACTGCATTCTGACGGACTCCCGGATGCGCGTAATGGCGGCGTGGCTGCCTGGCTCACGGAGTACGGTCGTGAGGCAGACACCGATTTTCTTAGGGAAGCTGTGCTGCTTACCTCCCCGGAACGGCTGTGGTCCGGAAATATGGAGAAAGCGGATATTCGCAAATTTACCGCAACTCTGCGGCGGTTAGGTGCTTCTCACGCGGCAGACGCTTACGAAAAAATTGCCGCGGCGCTGGATGATCCGGAGGAGTTGGATGCCGTCATGGCACAGGGCGACGATTGGAAGTATGAGGCAGAAATCGCCGTTGCTCGTCATTTTCTCGCAAACAAAGCGCAATTTTCACCCTCCTTCATTCTATGAAAAGAAACATCATTACGCGCCCCATCGTCTGGCATCGGCTTTGCTGTATCACGGCGTTGCTGGGCTGTTTGCCTTTGCTTTGGCCTCGCATGCTGCCGAGATCGTGGCGAGTAGATGCTCCTGATATTGCTGGCGCACTTGTGCTGGGCAGTTTCCTGTTATCCCTGACACTCATAATCATTGCCTCCATGACGATGCTACTGCGCTTGCGCAATCTGCGAGCCCTTGGTCAGTTCCTCGTGTGGACGGCACAATGGGGAATCACTGCCGGAGGATTTTGTGTGCTAGCTTATTTTGCTGACGTGCCGGACATCACTCGAGTCCCGACCGTCATTGCCGCGAGTGAGCAGGAAGAGATTGAAGAGATGCCTGCTCTTCCTGCAGATGAACTTACCGGACCGGATGCCCTCTGCATCTCTATTTTCCCCGAGGGGTTTGCCACGGACATCATACATCCTCTTCCGAATCTCGAAATACTTGAAAACGAACACAGCGACATTCTGCGTGCGTATATTGAAACCTCTCCTCGCTGGGCTCTTTACACCGGCGACAGCACTTTTTACACCAAGCCAGGACACGTGGTGATGCGACCTCCTGCCGCTGGTGGCATCCCCGGATTAGTGCACGTGGCATTTCATCGTCTCGTGGGAGGGGATCATTTACCCTCCGGATACTCAATTGTCAAGCCTGGTGATCCTATGCCGTCTACTCCGGAGGGCAGTGAGCAGGTGCCGGATCTCGCTGTGGAACTCAGCCCGGGGCATTACCTTTTGCTGGCATGGCGGGGTACCTCTCATGCTGAGACCGCCCATCGTGCTCTGAATGCCGCGTTAGCTGCCGTGGACAACATGGTGTGGCCGCTGGTAGAATCTCCCACGCAGGAGACCCTTAGTCGACTGCTGATCGGGAAGCGCGAATTGGAAGCGGAAGAGCCTTCACTTCTGCTCTCTGAGCCTCCCTCTCAATTCGGCGCGTACCAGGCGGAGGCCTATATCAATCCCGGTGAACCGGGAACCTGCGTTCTGCGTATCGTAGATCTCACAAGCAACATCTCCCTCCGCCTATTTTCTTTTCCTGCGCAGTTCTCTGAAAACCCACGGGTGCAATTTCGACACGACATTCCCGGCTCCATTCCGCCCAACCTGCGTGCTGCCTCCTTCGGGTATGAATCAGGACTACTGCCCGAGAAAGCTCCTCTGTTTGCCATTCGTCGCGGTGTTTCGCATCAAACTTTTCCTGTTGCCTTTGAACTCCGATTTGTGCCAAGTGACGCCCCGAATGATGATCGTCTCCTCATTCGACGCTGCTTTATGGTCCAGGCTTGTGAAGGGAGTCAGCAGTAAGAAGATATGCTGCGGATTGCTTTATTTTCAGTGTCTTTCGAGATCGCCCAGGAGGCTTTGGAGTTGCTTATGGGCGTAGAAAATGCGTGAGCGAAGAGTGCCTTCGGAGACATGGAGCATCTTGGCAATTTCCTGGTAAGAGAGCCCCATGATATCGCAGAGAGTTACGACTTCACGATGCGAAGGGGATAGCTGATCAAGAGCCTGGCGGAGACGTTTCTTGATGTCGGTGACGTGGGCGCTGCGCACAGGGTCGGCAGACAGAGCCTGATCTGCGAGTTCAGAGTCTTTTTCCAACGGATCGCCATTCTCGGTATCATCAATACTGAAAGAGCGTTCACGTTTGCGCCTGCGGATGAAGTTGCGCGCCTGGTTGGCAGCAATGGTGTAGAGCCAGGTGTAGAATGCGCTTTTCTTGTTGAAGTGTCGTAGCGAGCGGAAAGCGCGCAGGAAGGCCTCTTGCGCGACATCGTACGCGTCTGCTTCCGTGCCAAGCATCTGCAGAAGCATAGCATGCAGCTTGCGGCTGTGCCGACGGATGAGCTCATCGAAAGCACGCGTCTCTCCGGAGAGAGTAGCTTGGATGAGGTCTTCATCCGATTGCTCGCTCCAATTCTCAGCTCGTTCTTGATTCTGCATGCTACTTTGTTCTTAGACTGTGAATGAGGGCTGCCTGGCGTGGAGAGAACGGGATGCGCACATGCAGCGATCGCGTCGTAAAGTTTGGTTCTACACAG
Source organism: uncultured Akkermansia sp. (assembly GCA_947631275.1). Classification (GTDB taxonomy): domain Bacteria; phylum Verrucomicrobiota; class Verrucomicrobiia; order Verrucomicrobiales; family Akkermansiaceae; genus Akkermansia. The sequence continues at coordinate 9,611 of CANRKR010000001.1, read as the reverse complement.
GCAGGGAGTAGGAACGTCCGTCGCGTCCTTCAAACCAGTTGATGAAGGCGACATTCGCGGTGGTAAAACCGCCTGGGGTGGGGTAGTTGCCGCTGAAGTACCAATCGCCACAGGGTCCCTCAATGGCAGAGCGCAGACCCTCGAGAGTTTGGTAGATGATTTCCACCTCGCAAGGGGAATTATCCGGCGTGACGAGGTGCGAGATTTCTTTCGTGATCTCCTCTGCCGTGAAGGGGGCGTAAATCTTTTTGACGGGGTTGATGCGCTGCTCCGGCGGGAGGGTGAGCTGGCGACAACACTCCTCATACACCTGCGAGATGTACGGGTAATCCCCGCGTTTTTGCAGCAAGGAGATTGCCGCCTGGAAGGCGATGAATTTTCCAAGTTCGCTCATATCGATGCCGTAACAATCCGGGTAGCGAATCTGTGGTGCGCTTGAGAGAATCACGATCTTGCGCGCTTTCGAGCGGGCGAGGAGACGCAGCAGTGACGAGCGTAACGTGGTACCACGCACGATGGAGTCATCGATAGCAATGAGCACTTCCTCTTCCCCCACAGCGCCGTAAGTGAGGTCATACACCTGCGCGGCGAGTTGCTTTCGACTGCTTTCCTCGGAGATGAAGGTGCGCAGCTTGATATCCTTGTGCGCGATTTTTTCTGCACGCGGCCAGCGTTTTTGGATGAGTTCGCGGATGAGGCTATCGCTCAGTGTGCCGTCATGGAAAGCTTCAATGACGGCTGAAGTTACGCGGTCGCGACGGTAGGCTCGCAACCCTTCCAGCAGTCCGTAGTAAGAAACCTCGGCCGTGTTGGGGATGTAGGTGATGGCCGCGTGGGAGAAGTTTTCATCACCTAAGCACTCGACGACTTTTTCAGCGAGATTAGCGCCGAGGGCTTTGCGCTCCCTGTAAATGATTGGGTCATTGCCACGAGAGAAATAGATCGCCTCAAAAGAGCAGGGAGTCGGCTCCAGCGGGGTGGTGTATTCTTTGATACTGATTTTGCCGTCGTTTTTCACCACGATCATGTTAGCGCGCGGCAGCTCATACACATCCCCGCATTCTACCTCCATTACGCTCATGAGCGGCACTCGCTCACTGGCAATAGCCAGATATTCATCCGTCAGCACGTAGTGGCAGGGACGAATACCGTGCGGGTCACGCAAGCAGAAAAAGTCGCCATTTCCTACGGTCCCCATTACGCAATAACCTCCATCCCACCCCTGAGAGGCTTTTCCGACAATATCGTAGAGATCTAAGCGTTTGGAAATTTCATGCGGTATTTCACGCCCGGGTGTCTTTTTGTCGCGCAGCTCTCTGTAGATGTCCGTGTGCGCTTCATCGAGGTAGTAGCCGATCTCTTCCAGCACGGCTTGGGTATCGGTGTCAAAGACGGGATGCTGTCCACGCTCGATGAGCTTGCGATTCAGCTCATCCGCGTTCGTCATGTTGAAATTGCCCAGCAGCATGAGCGTGCGTGTGGTCCAGTTTGTCCTGCGCAGGAAGGGGTGGCAGCTTCCCTCGTCGAATTGTCCGCTCGTACCGTAGCGCAGGTGCCCCATCAGGATTTCTCCGCCGAAGTTAAATTGATTCTTGTATGCTACGGTATCCTTCACGTCCCATCCCCCTTCCTCCCGCAAAGTGCGCAGGTTTTTCTGTTGCATCGTGAAGATGTCCGAAAGTGCCGATGAGGTAGCATTGCGTGCGCGGAAGACGTACGGCGAACCCAATGGCATGTTGAGTTTCACGCACCCGATACCGGCACCGTCCTGCCCGCGGTTATGCTGCTTTTCCATGAGGAGGAAGAGCTTGTTGAACGCCCATTCCGGCGAGCCGTACTTATCCGCGAAATAGGAGAGGGGCTTGAGAAGTCGGATCGCAGCAACGCCGCATTCGTGGTGAAGAGAATCGGACATGGAGCAGGAGAGAAATCTGATGATGCAGGAGGTGGTAAAAACAGCGAAATCTGATGAAAATTACCTGGCGACGCTCACGTGGACGCCACGTCCTTCTCGGATCTGCCCGATGACGCAGCCACCGGACCCGGCGGTGAGGATGGCATCCACCTGATCCGGCGAGACGATGGTGACCCAGCCGATGCCCATGTTGAATGTGTGAAAGCGATCTTCAGTATCCACGAATTGTAGCACCTTTTGCGCGACGTCGTTTTGCCAGTACGGGATAGTGAGATCCGCTCCCTTTTCGCCGAGGAATCGCTCCAGATTCTCCGGCAGCCCTCCGCCGGTGATATGGGCATATGCCTTGGGCACGATGCCACGTGCACGTAGATCCCGCACAATGTCGTGATAGAGGCGTGTGGGAGCGAGGGCGCTGCACAGTTCCTCCCGCGTGAGAAGTCCCGGTTGCTGCGCGAGAATACGGCGGATGAGGCTCCATCCGTTGGCGTGGAAGCCATCGCTGCTGAAACCTACGAGGACATCTCCCACCGTCACTCGCGAGGGATCAATCATCGCGCTCTTCTCCACGCAGCCGATGCAGAAACCGGCCAGTTCCACGAGATTTTCCGGTACTACCCCGGGCATCTCAGCCGTTTCCCCGCCGGCCAAGATGCAGTTGCAGCTCTCCAAATAATCGCACATGCCGGATACCAATCGAGTGATGCGCGGCGTCTCGGTTTTGAGGTTTGAGATGCCCAGATAGTCCAGAAAAAGCAGGGGATCACCGCCCGTCGTCAGGATGTCGTTTACATTCATCGCCACCAGATCTTTGCCCGCCGTCTCCGGCATGTCTTGTTCAAAGAGCAGTTCGGTTTTGGTCCCCACTCCGTCCGTCCCCGTTACGATCACAGGTTCTTTGTAGGAGGACAGGTCGTATGCCGCGGCGAAGAGACCGAAGGCATTGTAGAGTTGACGGTTCTTTTGGGTGCGCTTGACATGTGAGCTGATGCTGTAAACAAAGGATTGCGCCTCAATTGTGTCAACGCCTGATTCTCTGTAAGTAAGATTTCCGGACATAGGTGAAGAAGGGTAAGGCATGGAACCGCGCGCATTATACTCGCGCAGACCATAAATAGCAAGTCGGAATTCGGATTACTCCCCTATATGGTACGGTCAGTACGTATATTCTCAAAAAAGGACCCCGACACGCCCATCCCGCTCTCCCCTTTGTTATCACGTACATTTTCTCACCGCTGCAACGATACTGTGGGATTGTTGTTCAACCTCAGGATATTCGTGCCTCGCCTTACTGACAAATTTGTATTTTTTTTGATATTGAATGTAAGTTGTTAAGGTTTGATTTTGTCTATGGATTTCTTTTTGAAAAATGTATTAAAATCATAACCAATGCATAGCAAATTATAACCAAATAATCGGAGACAGGCAATCGACCTCTTTCTGGGGAGTTTGTGGGTTGCCTTTTTTGAGACGGTTGCCTGGCGGATTTCGGGATTTTTAGACAGGTATGGAGAATTGAAAGTTTTTCTATGTTTGACGCGTCGAAGAGCAAATCGTAGATTAATCGACCCGGTAATCAACCCGGGCTTAAATTATGATAATAAAAAATGAAGACCACAAATGGATTTATTCAATGGGCATTACATTAGAAGATGCAGTGAGACTCTCTCGAGAATTGTTGGAACGATGTCCCAAAAGCAAGAAAGGAGTGTCACGGCTCAACTATTGTCGAAAGATTATAGAGGAAGGGGACCGTGCCGTGAAGGAGGAGGAGCAGACTGTCACGTTACGCGAGGCTGTGGAAGTTTCGCTGCGTGAGAGGGAAGGGCGGCGACCGAGCACGCGTCGTGAGTTGCACTATGTGAGCAAGCGCATTTTGCAGAGTCAGACACGCATAGCAAGCAAACCGTTGCGGAGCATTAAGCCGAGCGAATGTCAGGGAGTTCTTTCCGCTCTTTTCCCGACGCCGCGACAATTCAATAAGGGTCGCACGGTGCTGCATTCCGTTTTTGCGTGCGGAGAGAGGCATGGGTGGTGCAAAGGTAACCCAATAAAGGCGATCCCGAAGATGCGTTTGAGGGAAACGGAAATAGAGGCACTACCATGGGAAGAGATAGGGAAGCTTCTGGGTGCGGTGCAGGAATCGAACCATCGGAGTCTGGCCCCTGTGTTGGGACTAATGCTGTGGGCGGGAATACGCCCGACAGAGGCGCAGAGGATACAATGGGAGGATATCAACTGGGAAGAGGGGGACATTCTGTTGCCTGCGAGGCACAGCAAGACGGGAGGGGCGAGGTGCATAACATTGCAACCTGTACTGGAACGGTGGTTGGTGAAGGTGTGCGGCGGCAAGGGACGTCAGGGAGATATTTGTCCGGAGAATTGGAATCACAAATGGCAGAAGCTGAGGCGGGATGCCGGGATGTCTGAGTGGCAACAAGATGTGTTGAGGCACACCTTTGCAAGCTACCATCTGAAGCATTTCCGAGATCTGTCGCAGTTGCAGATAGAGATGGGCCATTCGACGTCGCATTTGCTGCGTACGCGCTATCTGAATATGAGGGGCATCACGAGGGAGCACGCGCGGCTTTTCTGGTCGCCTCGGGAATGGTGTTAAGGACAGAGCACCACATCTATTCGAAAAGAGCCGTCCGGAATGGGCGGCTCTTTTCTCTATCTAACAAAATATGTTTAAATGAGTTGAATATCCTATCCTCTTTCATAATACTGCCGATACGCGATGGATAAGTTGGACGTTCTAATCCCGACGTTATTTCCTTTCCCCTGTCAACTCCAGGTAGAGCGCGAAGAGATGCGTGATGCGATCGGAATCATTGTTGAACTTCTTCCCGTAAGTGTCATCTACCGCCTCGTCCAAGGCGCGGTGTGCTTTCAGCAATTCGTCGGGCATAGAATCTCGGTCATAGAGGTCTGCCAGTGTGCTCTCGGGGTACTTTGCCCGAGTGTTCAGAACCGCTTGTGCGCAGGTTTCTATTCTCGCGCGCTGCGTGTCCGTAGGCCTTGCCCAGGGGAAATTGTTGTAGGCAACTTTGTTGGAGTAGCGATAGTCGCTTTTCAATCTGCAAACAACCGTCCGTATCCAGGCCATGTGCATGGCAGACGTGAGAACTCCGAAATGGTAGAGTGTGGCATCGGGGATGAGTAACAGAAGATTGCTCGCGATTGTTCCTCCTCCTAAGAATGCAATGGGAAGATACTCTCGTCGCTCGGACGAAGTGACGGGAAGGACAAGATACGTTCGCTTCGGTATATTCTCCACGTGGAAGCGGTAGGGTGTGTTTGCAATTTTCCTTGTCGGTGCGCTTTTGCTCGCTGCACGGTAAGCACGCACTTTTTCCATGCGTTCCATGCAGTGAGGCAGGGAACGCAGAACGTGTGGCGTGGCATCCCCAAGCCACAGGCAAAAACGCTTTTTCCCGTTGATGAGTTCTTCTGCTCCCATCCACGGATGAAAAAACGGAGCCGCTCCCGGCTCCTCCTCCAAAAATTCTTCCTTTTCTTCTGGGGTAAAGAGGTAATAGCCTCCATCAATAGGCTTGTTGCCGCTTCCCATTCTCGGAACGTCACAAATGGGGCTGATTCGGTTCGCAATAAAGACGTCTTCTCCGTCTATCAAATAGCCATTGAGGTGTGAAACGCTATGTTCTACTCCTTGCTCATCAAACAGACGGCAGGGTGTTTTCTTCCCACTGAATCCGACAATGACGCAGTGAACTGAAGCCATGTTCCTGGTCTTATTCGCCCATTTGAATGTGCGATAAGCGAAATTGATTTTCATGCCGCATTCCTGAAGAATATGCCGCCAGAGAAGAGCTACTGTTTGCCCCTGCGTGATGGAGTTGGTCGCTACGAAGGAGGTACGTGTAGCCGGGTCTCGCTGCATGATTTCCGCTGCCTTGACAAACCACGCTGAAACATAATCCAAATCTCCGGCACCGTGAATATCCTTGCAGACTTGCAATAACCCCGTCTTTTGCTCTTTGCTCATATAGCGTGCTCCCACGAACGGCGGATTGCCTATAATGAAGTCTACGTGGCGAGTGGGAATATTGCCAAGCCAGTCGAACCGGAGAGCGTCCCCTTCGCGTATGTTGTCATAGTTTTCAAGTGGCAGAAAATCGGAGACATCCTGTGTAGATAATTCCTTGGTTTCCCTCCACATTTGGGCAGAGGCAATCCAGAGAGCGGCTTTTGCAACAGATACGGCGAAGTCGTTGGTCTCAATGCCGAAGAACTGTTGTAGGGAAACCTTTACACGGGCGAACTCGCCGTCGAAGCTGTCCTGCCCGTTGGAGAGGTAGCGCAAGACTTCATTTTCCAGACGCCGCAGGGAAATGTAAGTCTCGGTGAGAAAATTGCCGGAACCGCAAGCGGGGTCGAGAAAGGAGAGTGAGGCGAGTTTGGCGTGGAAGCTTTCCAGCTTGCGGGTGCGAGTGGTAGTTGAGTTTCGGCGTGATTCTACGATGTTGCGAAGCTCCTCCTTGAGGGCATCTAGGAAGAGAGGGTCGATGACTCTATGAATATTCTCCACACTCGTGTAGTGCATGCCGCCTTGGTGTCGCGCTTCGGGGTTAAGCGTACTTTCAAAAAGCCCGCTGAGGATGGTGGGTGAAATATTGCTCCAGTTAAAACAGGTGCCGGTCTCACGGCGGATGAGGGCACACGCTTCTTCATCCAGCCTGGGGATGTAATCTTCATCGTTTTCCGAAAAGAGCCCTCCATTCACATAAGGGAAAGCAAGCAGCTCGTCATCGAAAGGATCGCGTTTTTCCGGGGGTAGACTGAGAGCGCGGAAAAGCTTCATGATGCGCTCGCGTACGGCGTCGGGGACGACCACAGTAGAGATGTATTGAAGGAATTGATCTTTGACGAAAAGTCCGGCATCATCTGCGTAGAAGCAGAAAACGAGACGCACGCAAAATCTGTTTAGCTTCTGCATGACGGTAGCATCACTCGGGTTCGGACAACGAGAAAGCAAGGTGTTGTAGATGCGACCGATGAGCTCGCCTGCCTGCATAGAGGCTCGTTTTTCACGTTCGACGCGGGAGCTTTGCGTGTCCACAAGGAAGCGTAACAAATGCCACTGTTCGGGTAACTCGGCAAGGGCGATGACGCTCACTGGGGTGGCAGGAGCGACGCTATTCATATCATGGATGCGCCACTCGCGGAAGTTGCAGGTCACAATCCAGCGCGCATGCATTTCCAACGGCAAATTGTCCGAGTACTGTTTGGCCTGTTCGTAGGGCGTAAGCATACGTCTACTGGACTGCATTTGCGGAGCATTCAGCGCAACGTCCGTGCCCCTCTGTTCGATGATGACGCGAGTGTCCGGCAGGTGGGCGCTGATAAAGCAGGTGGCACCGTTTACCTTCACGCGCTCTTCAAAGCGCACCACATCCATAGGATTCCGTACTCCATACACCGTGTGTAACAGTTCGAGCCAAAACCTCAATGTCTCCTGTTTTCCGCCGCCGGGAGCATTTTGCCATTTTTTGACAAATCGTCGAGCTGAGTCCCTCGTTCTGTTATGCGCAATATATTGATAACGAGTCGGTTGTGTTTGCGGGGGGGGGCTGCTATCAGCTCATTCTCAATATTTTGCGATACAACAGATTTGTTGATGCGGGGGAGCATTTCATTGCAGAGCCTTGAGTCGGCGGGCGGAGAGGAGGATAGGAGAGAGATCCTTACGCAGGATTGTGATGTGTTCAATATCTGACTCGGCTTCATTGATGCTGCGTCCGACCTGCTCAGAAAGTTCAAAAGATTCCAGCTCATGGGTGAGGCACTTGCTGAGTGCAGCGATGCGGCGGGAGACAAACATATCCAGAGCTTCACCGACTTGCACTTTCCATGTTTCAAGACGGTTGGCTATGTTTTCACGTCCGTTGCGGCGCCACTCCGGAGCGGTTCGGTTGTAGCTGCAGGAACGGTTGATCATGCCAAGGAACGTCGTTTCCTTCAGCGCTCCTAGTGCGATAGGACTGCAATCCAGCGGCACGTGCTGCCACGCTGCAAGAACTGCGCGCACATAGTCCTTTTCAATTTCTTCCGCACGGCGGCGGTCAAGAATACGAGCGCATTCAGCTATTTTTTCGCGTTCTAGGTCAGTGAGCTCACAAATTTTTGCGGGAGAGAGTACGTGGGTTTCCTGCTCGGCAGAGAGGTCGCCGAGGTCGTTCTCCACTTTGGCTCGGATGCGGTTGAGTTCCTGAGCAAGCATGTCGCGTTCCATCCATTCGGTGGGGAAATAGCCGTCCACTGCCATATCGAGAATGGAATCCAGACGGGTGAAAAGAGCTTGACGGGCGCGGTCGGCGAGGTAGCCGCAGCGTTGGCGCCCTTCTCGCAAATTGTTGCTTTCAATAGCCTCACGCAGGCGTGCTTCATCCATGAGACGGTGGATAGAGGTCTGGATTTCATGCACGTGTGAGATATGTGCGCGGGAGGCAGCGCTGAAGGTTTTGAGACGCTCATCAAAACCTTCCAGTGTCTTGAGTAAGTAATCCGCACAGTTGCGGCGCAGAGTGGCTTCAGGATGGCTGAGGTCGGAGAGCACCTCTTCTTCAAGCATCGTGAGGTTCGACTGGCGACAGGAGGGAGTGGCATCGCTTTCCGGGGTGGAGTCTTGTTGAGGGGAGAGTTTACTTTCCTGCTGCCACCAGGCGAGACCGGCATTCACCCAGCTGCCGGGGATGACCTTGCGGATAAAGTCGCCGAGCTGTTTTTGGGTGGCAATTTGTTGGGTGATTTGCTGCTCCTCCTGTGCGGATGGGGTAAGCCAGAATTGGGCTTCAATGCGGTTTTGGACGACGCGGATGGGACGTTTGGAACGTTCCGTGGCACTGCGCAGGTAGTCGCGCGTGTCTGGCGTGAGCGCAGCAAAGGAACTTTGCACCAGCAGGAAATAATCCGCGTTTTCATTCATCCACTCGTGCAGTTCTTCATCGTGCCAGTTGGAGGTGAGACCATCCATACCGGGCATGTCGATGATGCCGATACCCGCTTGCAGCAGGCGGGCATCGGGTTCTACGAGGAAGATGGCGGCACAGCTGGCACTGGTTTGTCCGCGAGCCCACGCATCCAGATTTTCGCGGGTGATATTGCGGCGATCCACAGCGATTTTCTCGTGGAATTCCGGCGGGGCGATGTGGCGCAGGTAGTCGATGACAAGTTCAAAAAGTTCCTTTTCACTCAATGAATCAGCTGCCAGCGGGGAGAAGAGTTCAATGCGCTCCGTGCCGTCGTCACTCGCCAGGATGATCATTGGAAGACGCGTTGTCTCCAGTCCAAGCTTTGTGGCGCACAGGTTGCGGCGTGACAGGCAGTTTGTGAGCGTGGATTTACCGCTTTTCACCGAGCCGATGGTTGCCATGAGCAACAGCTTGGAATCAAAACGCGCCAAGCTGCGCCGGATTTCCCGGCTCCCTCGTGTGAGTTGTGCTCGCAAATCCGGGCTACCCTGAGTGTGCGCTTCAATTTTTTCGGCATAACTGCGCGCATTGCGGCAGAGTGTGGTCAGTTGCTCCTCTGTCATGCGCGCCATTATAGCCGTCAGCCCATCGTGTTGCAAGGAGAAACGACGGAGCAATTACATGATGTGCATTGCAAAATTAAATGCAACACGACGCAGGCACAAAAAAGGTGCCAGTTGGTTCGTTGCAGGGTATATTAA